>DATLIL010000349.1:0-1914 GCA_035539475.1 Polyangiaceae bacterium | reverse complement strand
GCCGCTCGAGCAGCGTGGAGCAGGCGCTCGGCGGCGGCCCCACCGAGGCGCTGCTCGAGTGGATCAGCGCCTACCACACGCTGATGCGCGCGGTGCTCGCGATCAAGCACCGCCTGGGCGGCAGACGCCAGCTCCCGCGCGACGAGGCGCTCACCCTGGCCGACAGCGCAGCGCACGAATTCGGCGTGTTGTGCGACGTCGAGCTGGTCGTCGCGATCGCCAGCCCGCCGAACGGGCGCTTGAACGAGGTGGTGTTCCTTCGCTTGTCCCGGACCTTCGGTGTCTCGCCAGCGCGGCTGCGTACGGCGCTGTTCCGTGACGTGATCTGATCCTCGCATGGGAGCGCTCGCGCTGAGCACACACGAGTCGATCCGCGCGATCGGCCGCGAAACCTGGAACGAGATCGCAGGGCCAGCGGTTCCGCCACACCTGTCGTTCGAGTGGCTCGATGCGCTCGAGCGGACCGGCTGCGTGGGCGCCGAACGCGGCTGGTTGCCGCTGCACCTCACGCTCTCGCAGGGCGACCGCGTGGTGGCCGTCGCGCCGGCCTACTTGAAGGGAAACAGCGAAGGCGAGTTCGTGTTCGACCATCAATGGGCGCGCTTCGCTCAGGCCTCGCTGCGTATCGAGTACTACCCCAAGCTGATCGTGGCGGTGCCGTTCACTCCTGCCACGGGTCCGCGCTTCTTGATCCGCGCCGGTGAGGAGCGCGGGCGTATCCTGGCTGCCTTCGCCGAGGGCCTCGACAAGCTGTGCGAGGCAGTGCCGGCCTCGAGCGCACACGTGCTCTTTCCCTCGCCCGATGAGGCCAGCGAATGCGAGCTTTTGGGCCTGGCCCACCGCTACGGCGTGCAATTTCACTGGCAGAACCACGGCTATGCGACGTTCGACGACTTTCTCGCACGCTTCAAGGCCAAGCACCGCGCGCAGATCAGGCGCGAGCGCCGCGAGATCAGCGATCGCGGCATCGAGCTTCACGCCTACAGCGGCAGCGATCTGGACGTCGAGCTCGCCGACGAGGCCTACGTCTTCTACCGGGCCACGGTCGACAAGTTCCCCTGGGGCCGCCGCTACTTGAAAAGAGAGTTCTTCGAAGAGGTGTTCGCCACCATGCCCGAGCGCCTGCACTTCGTCGTGGCTCGCGAGCGCGGCAAGAAGCCGATCGCCGGCGCGATCAACCTGCTCGGCACGGACGCACTCTATGGCCGCTACTGGGGCGCCAGCGCCGAGGTACCGTTCCTCCACTTCAACGTCTGCTTCTATTTCGGTGTCGAAGAGTGCATCCGACGCGGCCTCGCGCGCTTCGAACCCGGCGCCGGCGGGGAGCACAAGGTCGCGCGCGGCTTCGAGCCGACCATCACGCACTCGCTGCATCACCTGCACGATCCACGGCTCGATCGCGCGATCCGGGATTTCCTGGCTCGCGAGCGCGCTGCGGTCGACGAGCACATCGAGATCTCCAAGAACGAGAGCCGGCTCAAGTAGGTTAACGCAACCAGCGACTCGGCGCTGTGCGCCAACGTGCGACAACCTGCGTGACAGGTTGCACATTTCTTCTTCAATCACTGGACGCGAGCGCTTCTCTCTTTGCGGGGCTGCGAGCGCTGCAACATCCTCTCAGGCGTGACTCTTTCTTCTTATCGCGGCCTGGGTGTTCTTTGTTCGTTCGCGCTCGCCTGCTCTGCGGGTGGCGGCTCGGATGCAGGCCCCAACAAGGGCAGCGGGGCGAGCTCCAGCGGCGGCACCATCGACCTCGGCGGCAGCAACGGCTCCGGCGGCAGCGGCTCGACCATCAACGTCGGGGCCAATGGCGGAGATACGGGCGGCGGCGACACCGACAATCCCGCGACGTGCGCGGAGGCAGCCGACAACCGCACCTACGTGGGCTGCGAGTTCTGGCCGACGGTGAACTAC
>DATLIL010000348.1:0-2106 GCA_035539475.1 Polyangiaceae bacterium | reverse complement strand
GACACGGCCAGCGTCGTGAGGCGCAGGAAGCGAAACCCGTGACAACTGCGGGCAGCGATCACGCTGCCGGGCAGCGTGCGATTCGGGCCCAGCTCGAGCCCCTCCTCTCGCTTCACGCCGAACAAACAGCCTGCCGGCAGGCGCACCCCGTTGAGCACGACCTCCGCCACGCTGATGCACGAGTGGTTGTCGCCCAGGTTGAGCTTCTCGACCAGCAGCGGTCGTCCGGCGTCCGATACCAACACGTTGATACGCCCTTTGCGGCGCACGAAACCGTGGCTGACCTCGAGGAAGTACTTCTCGGCCAAGGGACAGGTGCCGACCTTGAGCTCGCCCGAGAACGGCTGGAGCTCGGCCGCTCCGCGCGGCACCGGTACGGGCGACACCAAGTCGGCGATGAGCCCCGCCAGGAGCCTACTCTCCTCGCGCTCGAGCCGCTGTGGTAGCTCCCGCAACACGCGCTGCAGCTCGAGCTTCACCTGCGCGCTGTCCGGGAACAGCTGTGCCACCGCGTCGTCGCTCGTGCCCTGGGCACGGTTGACCAACACGGCCAGGTGCCGCCCCGCCTGGGTGTAGCCCGAGCCTCGGCGCTCCGTACGGTGCGAGTAGTGCTCCCCCAACATCTCGAACAGCGTGGCGTTGAGGCGAAAGCCGCGAGCGGCGAGCGCGGCCGTCAGCTCGTGACCTTCCCCGTCACTCTCCGACTCCTGCCGAGCTTGCTCCAAGGTCAAGCGCGACCTCGCCTCAGATCACGAGCTCTTTCTCGATGTTCGCGAGCTGATGGCGTGCCATCGCCAAATTGCCGCGGCCCTTGTCCAGTACCAAGTAGATGAAGAGCGCGTCGTTACTGCCCAGTGGTCGAATCAGGTGATACTGGCCGTGCAGGGTGATGAGGATATCTTCGATGGTGTCCTTCAGACTGAGGGCCTTCATCGTCTTGCGCTTGGCTCGCACCACTTCCGTGTTGCCCGCCGAGGCGACCTCGAGGTTCAGCGGACAGTTGCGACTGTCGGCGCCCAGCATCATCCCGCTGTTGCTATCCACGACGCAGGGACCGAGCGCGCCGTCGAGCTCCATGATCCTCGCGAGCGATTCCTTGATATTTGCCACGACGAGTTCTCCCTTCCGTGCGAGTGCCCTGGCTGCGCAGCGCGCCCACTGGGCGGCTGAAGCAACCTCGCCCGCGCGAAGTGCAACTCGCGGGCCAGCCCGCGACGCCACGAAAAGCCCGCAAGGCGCCGCTATCCCACGACCGAAACGGCCACCGCGCCGGTGGCCATGGGCGAAGCCGGTGGCCATTTCGGCCAGTTGACAACGAGCGTGCTCGCGCCCCCCACGTTCGGAACTGGCCAGTCGAGTGACTCTAGAGTCACTAGCGACGCTCCTGCGCTGCGACTATAGACCCGCGGCCACAACCTTAGACTGCCCATGCTCCAGCTTTCCTCATTGCTTACGCGCCTACGCGCGCCTGCGCTAGCGCTCGGCGCCCTGTCGCTCTACCCGAGCTGCAATTCGGGGGTCGACGAAGACATCATCCTGGCCGGCCTCGCCCAAGACTGCTTGGTCAACAGCGACTGCAATAGTCCGCTGGTTTGTGCGTTCCAGACCTGCCACCAGGAATGTGAGTCGTCGCGCGACTGCGAGGACGGGGCTCGCTGCGTCGGTGCCGCGCGGCCCTACAAGGTCTGCCAGCTCGAAGAGGAGCGCTCGTGCCGGCGGCCCTCCGACTGCGTGGAGGGCCTGGTTTGTGGCGATGACGGCGAGTGCCGCGATTCGTGCCAGACCGTCAACGACTGCGTGGAGGGCCAGCTGTGCGTGTCCGGTACCTGCGCCGACTCGGACGAGCTCGACGAAACGGGTCAGCTGCCGCTGGCCTCGGGTGTGACGCGAGGCGCCGAGGGTAGCACGTGCGTGTACGTATCCGACTGCAACGCCGCGCTGCTCTGCCGCAGCCAGGTGTGCCTGTCCGAATGCAAGGCGGACAAGGACTGCGGCGCCGGGCGCGTTTGCCAGGAGGGCCGCTGCCAGCTGGACGGCAGCCTGCCGAGCGCTTGCAGCTACCACTCGGAGTGCGACGTCGAGCGGGGCGAACGCTGCTCGAGCGGT
>DATLIL010000347.1:0-2792 GCA_035539475.1 Polyangiaceae bacterium | reverse complement strand
TCTCGCCCCCCTCTCTGGAGGAGGGTGGCGCATCGCCGGTCGGTTGGCCGGCTCACCCTCAACCGGAGAAGGTCCTCATGAGTCTTGGTGTGCGTTCGCGTCGTGCTGGGCCGGTGCTCCTTGCGATGGTCGTGGTCGCCGCAGCTTCGGCCGCGCCCGCGCGGGCCGAGGTGGGCAAGGTTTTGTTCGAGGGCGCCATTAGCCCGCTGGGATCGTTTGATGACCCCACCGGCAATTTCAGCAAGGGGCAGGCAGTAAGCGGCTACTGGATCGTCGATACGGCGACTCCCGACGGCGATGTCGATCCCAAGCGCGGCGAATATCCGCAAACCGGCGCGCCGGTCTTCCGCATCGATATTGGCGCGCATACGTTCAGCACCGTGGACGCCACGCTCCAAATCCTCGATGACTTCACCACCGGCATCGGTACGATCGACGCCTACGATGTGCTGGGGGGCTCTGGCTCGTCGTCGATCGTGGGGCTGACGATCAGCCAAATGCAGGTCAACCTCCGCGACACCGCGCTGCCGCTCAATGCACTTGCGAGCGATGTCTTGCCTACCGGCGCCCCAAGCCCCTCGAGCTTCGATCAGATCGGTCAAGCGGCCGGCCAGATCTCTGGCTCGCTCAACGGCAGCCCGCTGTTCCTCAATCTCGAGATCCGCTCCACGGAATACGTCGTGCCGGAGCCGAGCAGCGTGGCGCTCCTGTTGATCGGCGGCGCGCTCGTGGCCCTACGGCGCCGTAGGCAGGCCTAAGCGCGCGAGCGCGTAGGGTGAGGCGAGGCTCCGCGAGCCCCACCTTCATGCAGTTCCTCCCGTCGCTCTCGAGATCGCGGTGGTTGCCGCGTGGGGCTGCGCCCCACCCTGATATGGTTGGACCCGTCTAGGGGTGTTGATTCGGGTTTTTGGCGAGGGGTTACATGGCTGCTGGGGCAGCAGGGGGAGACACGGTCGGACTGGGGCGACGGTGGATCAATCTGATATGCGTGGGTTGGTTACCACAGGACTGGATGCGTCGCGGGGCTGCCTCGCTCTACGGACGAGCGTCGTCCGGCTCGTGAAGAGCCGGCGGCTCCAGGGTGGGTCGAGGATTCCCCGCACCGTCAGACCGTGTCTCGCGCTGCTGCTGTTCTCCGAAAGGTTGTTGCCTAAACACTTGGCCCCCGAGCCCTGCCGCCGGCTTCGCCGTCGCCGTTCGTCCTTCACCCGGCTGAGGACGGACGGCGGCGGTGAAGGCGGTGGCAGGGCGGCCCTGCTGCTGGAGAGCCCGAGTTGGGGTCCGGCTCAGGCCAGCAGCGGCTGCTCCTCCTGGCCGATGGCCCACACGAAGCCGACTAACTCCCGCGCCAAGGCCACCACCATCTTCTGCGGACTCTTGCCCTTGTTCAGCAGGTGATACATCCGCCGCGACAATCGCTGCTGTGCCCGCCAGGCGATCTGACAGACCTGCGGCGCCAGGCCCGCTTGCCGACGCTTGATCGCTTCGCTCACGCAGGGCAAGTAGCGGTAATGCCAGGCCGCTTCGACCAGCGTGCGCCGCACGTGCGCGTTGCCGGTGCGGGTGATCGCTCCTTGCCGCCGCGAACCTCCCGAACTGTGCTCGGAAGGCACGAGGCCCACGTAGGCCATCAACTGCCGCGGATTCTGGAACCGCTTGAGATCTCCCAGTTCCGCCGCCAACACCACTGCGCTCACCAGGCTCACGCCGCGCAGGGCCTGCAACGCGCGGATCAACGGCGCGAGCGCCGTGGTCTCCACCAGCTCCGCGATGTCTCGAGTCAGCCGCGCCACGCGCTCCGCCTGCCGCTCCACCTCGTGCAGCGAATCGGCCAGCACGCGCCGCTGCGCCTCCTGGGCGAAGGCTTGTTGGCGAATCCAGGTCAGGTGCGCCTGGGTCCAGGCCGTGCGGCCCCAACGCCGGTCGTGACGCAGCAAGAACTTGCTCAGCCGCTGCCGCGCCGCCCGCTCCGTCCGCCGCGCGTCTTCGCGAGCCCGCTCCAAGTCGCGCAGGGCCTCGGTGGCTTCGTCCGGCGTCCAGACGGCCGTCAGGTCGCCCGAACGCAAGAAGTGAGCCAGCTTGGCCGCGTCGCGGCGATCGGTCTTGATCCGCTGTCCGGCCCGCTGCGGCACCAGCGAGGGCGCCACCACCTGGCAAGCGTAGCCCGCCGCCGTCAGACGCCGCTGCAACGTGTAGCCGGTGGGCCCCGCTTCGTAGCAAAGCTCGAGCCTTGCGCCGTCGGCCGAGAGCTGCTTCAGCTCCTGCTCGAGCCGCTTCACGTCGTGCGGAATCGACTTCCACACCCGAGCTTCGCTCCGGCCGGAGTCGGCCACGGCGATCACGATCGTCTCCTTGTGGACATCCATACCGACGTAGCGTACCTTCGAACGCATTGGACCAGTCCTCCCGTTGTGGCTCTGCAAAGGGTGAAACACCCCAGCGTAACCCACGTCAGACGTGAGCGACTGGTCCAACCATTCTGTCTACGAGGACACGCCCTACCGCGCCGTCCAGCCGCCGTCGACGAACAGGAGGCTGCCGGTCACGTAGCTGGCGGCCGGGCTGGCCAGGAAGATGGCCGCCCCTTGGATCTCTTGCATCTCCCCCCAGCGCTCGAGCGCCACCGCCCCGACGATGAACTTCTTCGTGTCCGGCTGGTCCTTGATCGGCACGTTCATGGGGGTGAGGAACGGCCCCGGAGCGATGGCGTTGCAGGTGATGCCGAAGGGCGCCAGCTCCAGACCAAGCGCGCGGGTAAGTTGCACGACGGCGCCCTTGCTGGCTGCATAGGG
>DATLIL010000346.1:0-8459 GCA_035539475.1 Polyangiaceae bacterium | reverse complement strand
GCCAGCGAGCGCCCGAGGTCCGCTGCCAACGAGCCACGCGCCGCTGCGCGCGCGCGGCGATCATCGCCGCCCGTCGCGCGAGCTCGGCAGACCGAGCGTGGGGGCGTGGCCGCGAACGACGGCCTCCTACAGCGAAGCCTTCCGCCTGGGGCGAGTTCCGGTGGACGAGATCGTGCGCCGCTCGCTCGCCGCCGCGCGCTCGTTCGCGGCCCACGTGCCCACGCTCGGGCCGTTGTGCGACTACGCGGACGAGAGGGCGCGCCAGGCTGCGCAACTCTCACAGACGCTGTGGCGAGAGGGCCGAGCGCGCGGCGAGCTCGAAGGCGTGCCCATCGCGGTGAAAGAAGAGCTCGACGTCGAGGGCATGTCCACGCGCATGGGCACCTCGTTCATGCCCTATCGTCCGGCGGCGGCCGACGCCGTGTGTATCGCGCGGCTCCGACAGCACGGCATCTCGGTGATCGGCCAGACCCCCATGACCGAGTACGGCATGTCGACGCTCGGCACCAACGCCAACCGCCGTATGCCGCGCAACGCCCATGATCCAGCACGCCTGCCGGGCGGCAGCTCCAGCGGGTCGGCGGTGGCCGTCGCGCTCGGCGTCGTGCCGCTGGCGATCGGCTGCGACGGCGGCGGCTCGGTACGCGTCCCCGCCGCGTACAACGGCGTCTTCGGCCTCAAGCCGACCTACGGCCGCGTGCCGCTGGTCGGCCAGGGCTCGCCCGGGACGACCAGCGTCGTACACATCGGGCCGTTCGCCGGCACCAGCACCGATCTGGCGCTCGGCTTGGAGGCGATGGCGGGAGCCGACGCGCGCGACGAAATTTCGGTGCTGCAACCGGAGCTCGCGCGGGGCTCGCTGCTCGAAGCGCTCGGTCGCGGCGTCTCCGGCCTGCGCATCGGCGTCGACGAGGTCGAGTGGCAAGAGGCGGCCGCCGACACCGCCGGTCCGTGCCGCGCGGCGCTCGACGCGCTCGAGCGCGAGGGCGCCGAGATCGTGCCGCTGCGCGTGGAGATCACCTCGCACGCCGCCGCCATCGGTTACCTCACGATCGCCCTCGAGGCCTACGCCGGGCTGCGCCAGGTGCGCAGCGAGCACGAGCGCGAGCTCGGCTACGACATGCAGATCCTGCTCGCCGGGCTCGACGCCTTCGCGCCCGACGACTATCTGGACGCCCAGCGTCTGCGCAGCACCCTGCGCCTCGAAATGGCCGAAACGCTGCGCCAGGTCGACGTCGTCGCGCTACCCACGGCCGGCAACAGCGCGCCGCCCATCAACGACGACGAGTCGCACTCGGGCATCATCGATCCCCCCGCGCTCCACGCCGCCTGCCGCTTTGCCTTTCTGGGCAACCTGACCGGGCTACCCGCGGCCTCGATCCCGGTGGGTACGGACGCGCTGGGTCTGCCCGTGGGCCTGCAGCTCATCGGCGACGCCTGGGACGAAGCCTGCGTGCTGCAGGTCGCAGCAGCGCTCGAGCGTAGCGGAGCGGCGCAGGTAATCAAGCCCCAAGCCGCCGTCGACCTTCTGGCCGACGCCTGACGGGTCGAGTGGGTGTTGGGGAACACGCCAGCGCAAGCCATGCCTGCCGCGAACGAGCCCGGACAACTCGCGCAGTACAGCGCTGCTCGGCGGGCTTCGCCCGCCTCGCGTTTGGTTTTTTGTTTTGCGGAGTGCCTGCGCAGGGCGCTTGGCCTTCCGGGTGTCTTGCTGGCGAGCTGCGCCTGTCCGGTCAGTTTGTTGTGACCCGGGTCTCGTTCGTGGATCGAGATCTGCCGTGGACAAGACCCATGGACTATTTCCAGCTCGACCCGCTAGCGCGGGTCTCGCGATCCTCTTTCTGGGGACGGCTTGAGATTTGTTTTGGGGAACACGTTGGTGACGTAATGCCTGGATCCGCTCAGCTAGGCGCGCGCGAGGCAACGTTGCGCTGCGCGACCAGGACCTTGTTCCGGGCGCTCTGCAGCTGCTGCTTGAGGACGTCCGCGTCGCGAGCGATGTCCTGCCAATCTTCTTCTTTCGCGGCGCTGGCCACGGCCGTGGCCTCGACGATCACGGCTTCGAGCCGTTCGCCGACATCCTGAATCTTGGCCAGCACGTGATTGGCGTCGCCGTGGGCGGCCTCGTCCGCGACGAGCTCGTTCATCGGCGCGTTGATGTCGCGCGCGCGCAGACCGAGCGCGTTCACCCTCTCGAGCAGAGCGTTGCGCGCGTCGTTGCGCTGCTGAATGCGCTGCGCGTGCTCCAGCGCCGACTTCATGCAGTCCTGCTGCTTGGCCTGCATCTGCTGCATGGCCTCGGCAAAGGCCTTGAGACGACCCGCGAGTTTCTGCTCGAACTCGGCGCAAGCCTCGAGGTTCTGCCGGGCGCGTTGCAACGTCTTGTCGGAGTTGACGTGGAGCCGCGCCAGGTCCTCGACCAGCTCCTCGAAGGTGCGAAGCTCGTTCTCGAGCGCGAGCGCAGCCAAGGTGAGCGGGCCTTCGTTCTTCTTGGTCGTCATGCTGTTCTCCTCTAGCGGCTGCCCGCCAGCGCGGGCACGCCTCCCAGCTCGGCGATCGTCGAAACCAGACTGTTGATGTCGATGGGTTTGGGCGTGTGGCGCTGATAGCCGGCCCGCAGCGCCTGCTCGCGCGCCTCCCGGCGAGCGTGCGCCGTGACGGCCACCGCCGGCGTCTGGCCACCCTCGTCCACCGGCAGTCGGCGCAACCAGCGCATGAGCTCGTAGCCGTCCGCCCCTGGCATCGCGAGGTCACTGACGAGCACGTCCGGGCGGATCTCCGGGAACCTCGAGATGAACTCCTGCACCGAACAGCAGGACGTCACCTCGGCACCGCGTCCCGCGAGAACATGCGCCATGAGCTCGCGGCTATCCTCCTCGTCGTCGACGAGCAGGATCTTGAGACCGTCCAGCCGCTGGCTGCTGGCCGGGCCTACGCGCGACGACGGGGGTCCTTCCAGCGCACTGTCGGCGCAGGACGCGAGCGCCCCATCGAGCGGCAGCTCGATCACGAACGAGGCACCGAGGCCCACGCCCTGACTCTCCGCGCGGATCGTGCCGCCGTGCGCCTGCACGATCTGGCGCACGATGGCGAGTCCCAGGCCGAGGCCGCCGTGGCGCCGCGTGGTCGAGCCGTTGGCCTGACGAAACGGCTCGAATAGAAACGGAATGAATTCCGGTTCGATGCCCTGACCCGTGTCGATGACTCGGAGCACGGCTGTGCCGGCTTCGCGCGACGACGCTATCTCCACCCTGCCGCCGCTGCTGGTGAACTTGACCGCGTTGGCAAGGAGGTTCCAGACCACCTGTTGAATGCGATCGGCGTCGCCGAGCAGCGGCTCGTCGAGCTCGAGCTTGACCGAGAGCTCCAGGCCCTTGGCTTCGGCCGCAGGCCTCACCGCCTCCAGCGCTTCGCTGACGACGGCCGTGAGGTCGAGGGGCCCAACCGTCAGGCGCATCTTGCCGCGGGCGATGCGCGAAAAATCGAGCACGTCCTCGACGATGCGGGCTTGCGCGCGGGCGTTGCGCTCGATGATCGAGAGCGCGCGACGCGTATCGATGCCCGGCTTGGAGCGGGCCAGCGTGGACCAGCCCAGGATGGCGTTGAGCGGCGTGCGCAGCTCGTGCGACACCGTGGCCAGAAATTCGTCCTTCGACGTGCTGGCGAGCTCGGCGCTCTGGCGCGCCGCCCGTTCGCGCTCGAGCATTTCGACGCGGGCAGCCTGCGTGGCCTCGATCTCGCGGCGCGCGAGCACTTGATCCGTCACGTCGACACCAAAAAGCAGGACCCGCCCGACTTCGCCGCTCGAGCTGCGCAGCGGCTGGGCCGTGAAACGCAAGTAGCGCCTGGCGGCGTCGTGCGCAGACACTTCGAGCTCGCTGAGCTCACCCGTCTCGCCCGTCTGCGCCACCTCTCGCACGATGCCG
Source organism: Polyangiaceae bacterium (assembly GCA_035539475.1). Classification (GTDB taxonomy): domain Bacteria; phylum Myxococcota_A; class Polyangia; order Polyangiales; family Polyangiaceae; genus PMG-095. Next base: position 4,533 of record DATLIL010000346.1, on the reverse strand, counting down.
AGCGCTTCCGGCCCGAAGCCGGTGGCGTCCAGACAGCTGCCGAGCAGGTTGGGCCCAAAGAGCTCGGCACAGGCGGGGTTCACGAAGCTGAGCTCGTAACCCGTTACCTGCACGATGGCTATGCACGCGGGGGCCGCGGTCAGCATGGCCTCCATGCGCGAGACTTCCAGGTGACGGTCCACGGCCATGGCGGCGCGCTCGGCCGCCGCGCCGAACAGCCGTTTTTCGGCGTCAGAAAAGCTGCTCGCCCGGGTCGAGCCGATGTAGGCGACCCCGACCAGCTCGCCGGAGTGCAGCAGCGGCACGCCATAGAGGCCGCGGACACGACCGGTCTTGGCCCACGACCCGCGCACCAGCGTGGAGTGCTGAGCATCGCTCAGCGCCTGCGGCCGGCGCTCGGCGGCGACCTTGCCAGTGAAGCCCTCGCCGATCTTGATACGCTTGTCGAGCGACTCGGCGTCGGCCGGGCCGACTGCGGCCTCGAGCTTGAGCCAGCCGCCCTCGCACAGGAAGATCGCCGCCATGTCCGCCGCGTCGGCCGCACCGATGAAGGCTGCGAGCAGCTCGTCGAGCAACGCCTTGAGGTCGCTGGTCTCGAGCGCCGCGGTGGCGATGCGCTCGAACGCGATCAGCCGCCGCAGCGCCTCGTCACGCTCTTGCGTACGTTCCGCCACCTGCCCGCGCCGTACCGACTCGCGCTGCTCGTACAGGTTGACGAAGCCGCGCACCCTGGCGCGGACGATGTCCGGATCGAAGGGCTTGGTGATGTAGTCGGCTGCTCCGGACGCGTAGCCCCGCTTGACGTAGATCTCGTCGCGGTGAATGGCCGTGATGAACAGGACGGGCAGCTCGCGCCCGTATTCCGTCTGGCGAATGTGGCGAGTGAGCTCGAAGCCGTCCATGTCCGGCATCTGCACGTCGACCAGGGCGACCGCAAAGGGTTCGCGTTCGATGTGCTCGATCGCCTCCTCGCCGGAGCTCGCGTTCACCGTGCGCACCCCGAGTGGCGCCAGCACGGCCTCGAGCGCCAGCAGATTGGCAGGATTGTCGTCGACCAGCAGAACCGCCGCCGATTCGGGCTGCGAGGCCGAGCTCGGCGGCTCCTGTCTCATATCCTGGCCTCAGATCGAGCCCGCCAGGCGTGGATCACGGCCAGCAGCCGCTGCGGATCGACGGGCTTGGTCACGTAATCGGAGGCGCCGGCCTCGAGCGCCTTCTCGCGATCACCCTTCATGGCCTTGGCCGTCAGCGAGATGATCGGCAGCTCGGCGAGCTTCAGGTTCTCCCTGATCTCACGCGTGGCGGTCAGGCCGTCCATCTCGGGCATCATGGTGTCCATCAGCACCAGGTTGAGGTCCGGGTTCTGGCGCAGGAGCTCGAGCGCTATCTTGCCGTTCTCGGCGTGGAGCACCTCGATGCCGCGCGCCTCGAGCACGGTACGGATGGCAAAGATGTTGCGGGTGTCGTCGTCCACCAGCAGCACCTTCGTCCCGCTGAAGTCGGCGTTCTCCGGCAACGGATCGACTTCCTCGTCGGGCGCCGTGCCGAGCGTGGAGTCGTCACGCAGGGCGGCAGCGTCCGGTCCGGTGTAGGTCTTGGGTAGGTGCAGCGAGAAGGTGCTGCCCTGGACCGGCGTGCTGACCACGTCGATCGAGCCGCCCAGCAGCCTGGCGATCTCGCGGCTGATGGTCAGACCGAGGCCGGTGCCGCCGTACTTGCGGCTGGTGGTGCCATCCGCCTGCTGGAAAGCCTCGAAGATGAGCTTCTGCTTCTCGACCGGGATGCCGATGCCGGTGTCGTGGACGGCGAACGTGACCATGGTCTCGCCGCGCTCGTTGACCTTCGTGCCGAGGCGCAGCGTGACGCCGCCCCTGGACGTGAACTTGAAGGCGTTCGACAGCAGATTCTTGAGGATCTGCTGCAGCCGGTTGACGTCGGTGAACAGCGAGTCGGGCACCGTGCCGTCCATCCCGATTTCGAAGACCAGGTTCTTCTGGTCGGCGACGTGGCGGAAGGTCTGCTCCAGGTAGTCCTTGATGTCCGTCAGCTTGAACGCCTTGGGCACGATCGGCATCTTGCCGGCCTCGACCTTGGACAGATCGAGGATCTCGTTGATCAACGAGAGCAGCTCGTTGCCCGAGGTGTAGACGGTCTGCGCGAACTTGACCTGCTCCGCGGTCAGGTTCCTGTCGCGGTTCTCGGCCAGGACCTGCGACAGGATCAGCAAGCTGTTCAGCGGCGTGCGCAGCTCGTGCGACATGTTGGCGAGGAACTCGCTCTTGTACTTGGAGATCAGCTGCAGCTGCTCCGCCTTCTCTTCCAGGCTGCGGCTGGCGAGCTCGACCTCGTTGTTCTTGACCTCGAGCAGCTTGGCCTTGTCGTTGAGCTCGGCCGCCTGCGCCTCGAGCTCGGCGTTGCTCTTCTTCAGCTGCATCAGGAGCTCTTCCGTCCTCATGCTGGACGAGATCATGTTCAGGATCACGCCCACGCTGCCCATCAGCTGATCGAGGAAGGTGAGGTAGTTCGGGCTGAACGGCTTGAACGAGGCCAGCTCGATCACGGCCTTGGTTTCACCCTCGAACAACACCGGCAGCACGATCACGCTGCGCGGCGACGCCTCGCCCATGCCGGAGGCGATGTAGATGAAGTTCTCCGGCACGTCGGCCAGCAAGATGCGCTTCTTCTCGTACGCGCACTGGCCGATCAGGCTCTCCTTCAGGCGATACTTGTTGGACAGGCCCTTGCGCCCGCCGAAGCCGTAGCTCGCCGCCAGGTGCATGACCGGGTCCTTGTCGTCCTCGCTCTCCAGCAGGTAGAACGCGCCGTGCTGGGCGTCGACCAGCGGCGTGAGCTCGCTCATGATGAGCTGCGCCACGCTGGCGATGCTGCGCTGTCCCTGCATCATGCTGGAGAAGCGCGCCAGGTTGGTCTTCAGCCAGTCCTGCTCCTGGTTCTTGTGGGTGGTGTCCTTCAAGTTGCCAATCATCTGGTTGATGTTGTCCTTGAGGACGGCCACCTCGCCTTGCGCCTCTACCGTGATTGACCGGGTCAGATCGCCCTTGGCCACCGCGGTGGACACTTCGCCGATCGCGCGCACCTGAGAGGTCAGGTTTCCGGCAAGCTGGTTCACGTTGTCGGTCAAGTCGCGCCAGGTACCCGCGGCGCCCGGCACCTTGGCCTGACCGCCCAGCTTGCCTTCGATACCCACCTCGCGGGCCACCGTGGTCACCTGATCGGCGAACACGCGCAGCGTGTCGGTCATGTTGTTGATCGTCTCGGCCAGCGCGGCCACCTCGCCCTTGGCTTCGAGTACGAACTTCTGGTTCAGATCGCCGTTGGCGACGGCGGTCACGACCTTGACGATGCCGCGCACCTGCTTGGTCAGGTTGCCGGCCATGATGTTCACGTTGTCGGTCAGGTCCTTCCACACGCCCGACACGTTCGGCACCTTGGCTTCGGCGCCCAGCTTGCCTTCGATACCCACCTCGCGCGCCAGCGTCGTCACCTGATCGGCGAACGTGCGCAGCGTGTCGGTCATGTTGTTGATCGTCTCGGCCAGCGCGGCCACCTCGCCCTTGGCTTCGAGCACGAACTTCTGGCTGAGGTCGCCGGTGGCGACGGCGGTCACGACCTTGACGATGCCGCGCACCTGCTTGGTCAGGTTGGCGGCCATGAAGTTCACGTTGTCGGTCAGATCCTTCCACGTGCCGCTGACGCCGCGCACCTCGGCCTGACCGCCCAGCTTGCCCTCGGTGCCCACTTCCTTGGCGACGCGCGTCACCTCGGCGGCAAAGCTGTTCAGCTGATCCACCATCTTGTTGATCACGTCCTTGATCTGGAGGATCTCGCCCTTCACATCGACGGTGATCTTCTGCGTCAGGTCGCCGTTGGCGATGGCCGTGGCCACCTTCGACACGTCGCGCAGCTGAACCGTGAGGTTCGAAGCCATCGCGTTCACGTTGTCGGTCAGGTCCTTCCACGTGCCGTACACGCCTTTCACGTCGGCCTGGCCACCGAGCTTGCCTTCCGTACCCACTTCTTTCGCCACGCGCGTCACTTCTGCGGAGAAGCTGTTCAGCGTGTCGACCATGGTGTTGATCGTGTTCTTCAGCTCGAGGATCTCGCCCTTGGCGTCGACGGTGATCTTCTGGCTCAGGTCGCCCTTGGCGACGGCCGTGGTTACCTTGGCGATGTTGCGCACCTGCGTGGTCAGGTTCGCGGCGAGCACGTTCACGTTGTCGGTCAGATCCTTCCACGTGCCGCTGACACCGCGCACCTCGGCCTGGCCGCCGAGCTTGCCTTCCGTGCCCACTTCCTTGGCCACGCGCGTCACCTCGGCGGCGAAGCTGTTCAGCTGATCGACCATGCGGTTGATCACGTCCTTGATCTGGAGCAGCTCGCCCTTCACATCGACGGTGATCTTCTGCGTCAGGTCGCCGTTGGCGATGGCCGTGGCCACCTTCGACACGTCGCGCAGCTGAACCGTGAGGTTCGAAGCCATCGCGTTCACGTTGTCGGTCAGGTCCTTCCACG
>DATLIL010000345.1:0-2927 GCA_035539475.1 Polyangiaceae bacterium | reverse complement strand
TACTTGCCCTTCCCTTCGGGAAGGTTCCCCACCCAGCGGCCGGCGTACGCGACGAGCTTCCCGTCCGGATTGTGGATCGGGATTGCGATCCGTCCATCCATAGTGCCCTTCTCGCAGTAGCCGAGGCCGAACTGCCCGGCGACAATTCACTTGAGCGGTCAGCGACAACTAGGATGAGCGGTCGGAGAGCGGGCGGCGGAAGGGCGTAGCCCGACCAGAGCCAGCTCTCCGACCAAGGCGCTCGCTTCACCTGCGGGCCTGACTGGCTTCGGCTTCTCCGAGCAGCGGAGGGGCGGGTGCCGGGCAGTCACGTCAACGACCAGCAGGTGAGGATCTACATGCGACTTCGTATCGACCACATGCAGGTGACCGCTGCGGCCAAGGCCGGCTTCTCGGTCGCCACCGCCCGGCGCATCGAGCACGACCCGCGGCCGCCGAGCACCAAGCGGGGGCCGCGGCCCTATCGCACGCGGCCGGACCCGCTGGCCGGTCATTGGGACGAGGTGGTCGTGCCGCTGCTCCAGGCAGCCCCCGGGCTGCGCCCGGTGACGATCCTGGGCGAGCTGGCCCGACGGTACCCCGAGCAGATCGGGCCATCCGTCCGACGCACGCTGGAGCGGCGCATCGCCGCCTGGAAAGCGCTGCACGGCCCCGCCCGCGACGTCATCTTCCCGCAAATCCAGGAACCGGGCCGGATGGGCCTGTCCGACTTCACCGATGCCAGCGGACTCGGGGTCACCATTGGCGGCGTCGTGCTCGAGCATCGGCTGTATCACTTCGCGCTTGCCCATTCCGGCTTCGAGCATGCCGAGATCGTGCTCGGCGGCGAGAGCTATCCGGCCCTGGCGCAGGGCCTGGAGAACGCGCTGCGCCTGCTCGGCGGCGCGCCGCGCGAGCATCGCAGCGACAGCCTCTCGGCCGCCTTCCGCAACCTGACCAAGCCGGATGCCCTGGATCTGACGCGCCGCTACCAGGCGCTCGTCCTCCACTACGGGATGACGGCGACCCGCAACAATCGCGGCATCGCGCACGAGAACGGTGCCATCGAGAGCCGGCATGGCCACGTCAAGGCGCGCATCGCACAGGCGCTCCTGCTGCGCGGCTCGAGCGCGTTCGACCGGCTCGACGACTATCGCGCCTTCGTCGCCGAGGTGATCGCACAGCACAATCGCCACCACGCCGCGGCAATCGACGCCGAGCGCGCCGCGCTGCGCCCGCTGCCGCCGGCACCGGCCATGACCTGGGAGGAGATGACCGTCCGGGTGACCACGGCGTCCGGCTTCATGTGCCGCCACGTCTTCTACTCCGTGCCCAGCCGCCTGATCGGTCATCGGCTGCGGCTGCGCATCCACGACGAGCGCATCGAAGTTTATCTCGGCGGCACCTTCCTGCTGACCCTGCCGCGCGGGCGGCGCGCCAAGGGCAGCAGGGCCGTTCACGTTGTCGACTATCGGCACGTTATCTCGGCCCTGCGTGCCAAGCCCGCTGCGTTGACCCATCTCGCCTATCGCGACGCGCTCTGGCCACGCGCCGCCTTCCGCCGGGCCTGGGAGGCGCTCGCCGAGATCCTGCCGGCTCGTGAGGCCGCTCGGACCATGGTCGGCTTGCTGGCGCTCGCGCATGACCGTGGCGTGGAAGCCGACCTCGCCCAGGCGCTGGACGCGTTGCTCGACGCCGACGAGCTGCCATCCCTCGCCGCGATGATGCACCGGTTCACGCCCGCGACCACGGCAGCCCCGGCGGTCGCGGTGATCCTGCCACCCGTCACCGCCTACGATTGCCTGCTCGCACCCACCGCCGACGGGGTGCCGGCATGACCGGTCCCATCACGAGCGACACGGCACGCCTGCCGGTCATGCTCACCCAGCTTCGCCTGCCCACCGTCGCCAGGCTCTGGCCGACCATCAGCGAGACCGCCGATCGGGAAGGCTGGCCGGCCGCCCGCACGCTGGCGGCGTTGCTCGAGCATGAGATCGCCGAACGGGCGCAGCGGCGGATCGCCCGCCATCTGCTGGAAGCAAGGCTGCCGTCCGGCAAGACCCTCGACGGCTTCGACTTCACCGCCGTCAGCTCGCTCAGCAAGGCACGGGTGGTGGCGCTCGCCGAGGGCGATGCCTGGCTCGCCCAAGGCACCAACATCCTGCTGTTCGGCCCACCCGGAGTCGGCAAGTCGCATCTCGCCGCAGCCCTCGGCCACGCGCTGATCGACGCTGGCTACCGCGTGCTGTTCACGCGCACCACCGACCTCGTCCAGCAGCTGCAGGCGGCGCGCCAGGAACTTAGCTCGCCGCCACGATCGAGAAGCTCGACAAGTACCACCTGCTGGTCCTCGACGACCTCTCCTACGTCCAGAAGAGCCAGGCCGAGACCAGCGTGCTGTTCGAGCTGATCAGCGCTCGCTACGAGCGCCGCTCCCTGCTGATCACCGCCAACCAGCCGTTCGGCGCCTGGAACGACATCTTCCCCGATCCCGCCATGACGGTCGCCGCCATCGACCGCCTCGTCCACCACGCCATCATCCTGGAGATGAACACCGACAGCTACCGACGCCGGTCCGCCGAGGCACGCGCCACCGCGCGCCAGACCACGCTCCAACCGAACCAACCACCGTTGACGCGCAGCGACAATTAGACGAGCGTCCCAGATACCCGCAGGCGCTCATCTCACTTGACGCGCACCGCTTACCCCAATCGTCGCGCTACAGACCGGCCTGGACCCAGCGGGTAGCAGTCAGCAGATCCGCGCCGTGGGTGGTCTCGTTCATCAGAAGCATCCTGGTCGGAGAAGGGCGCGAGGCATCGTCAGGAGCCTGACGGGGCTCCCGCGCCGAGGTGTTGGAATGGCTTGTCGGGCTGCGGCGGCTCTGGCCGCCAAGGTCACCCGGTGCGGTCGGCCAGGGTGGCCTTGACCGCTGGGCTGGCGTGCAG
>DATLIL010000344.1:0-6540 GCA_035539475.1 Polyangiaceae bacterium | reverse complement strand
TTCGCGATGGCAACGGTCGACGTCGGCTTCTTCTTCTGACGCGCCGCGGAAGTCAGCGTCGTCGCACGAGCAGCAGGCTGCGATCGTCCGCGCGCGCCTTGGTGTGGCGGTCGAAGTCGCGGAACATCGCCTCGGCCAGCTCGTCGAGCGTGTCGCTCTCACCGGCTCGCTCGAGCGCGGCCTTGAGCCTCCCGAGATCGTACTGCTCGCCGGCGTCGTTCATCGCCTCGATCACGCCGTCGGTATAAAGGCACACGATGTCGCCGGGCTCGAGACGAAACGAGAGCTCCGGTGGCGCGGGTACGGTGCGCATGATCCCGAGCCAGGGACCTTCGACCGGTAGCTGCTCGACCACTCCCGTCGCGGCCCGATAAACGAGCGGCCACAGGTGCCCGCCGGCGTAGTGAAAGAGGCCGTCTCCACGGTACGTGACCACCAGCGAGGTGATGTACTTGTTGTCGCCCATGCGCTCGCGAATGCTGTTGTACAGGGTGGTATTGACCTGCACGAACACGTTCGAGGGCGACTCTTCGTGGCCCATGGCCCAGGCCGTGGCGAACGCCGACTGAGCCATCAACATCACGAGGCCAGACGCCAGGCCATGATTCGAGACGTCGCCGATCGTGAGCCAGAGCCCACGCCCGGGAGCGCTGAGCACGTCGTAGAAGTCGCCGCCGACCTCGTCCGCCGGGTCCATGCGACCCGCAAACTCGAACTCCGGGTGCTCCGGCGCGCGCGGCACCAGCGAGGTCTGGATGCGCTCTGCGATCTCCATCTCGCGCGAGATCCGCGCCTGCTCTTGCAATGCCACCCGCGCCTCGCCGAGCTCGGCTGCCATGGAGTTGAAGCCCCCCGTGAGCTGACCGATCTCGTCCTCGCTCGTGACCTCGAGACGAACGTTCCAGTCACCCGCCGCGACCAGCCGTGTGCCGTCGCGGAGCGCCACGATCGGACGCACGAAGCGCCTGCCGAGTCCCAGGGCCACGGCGACGGCTGCGCTGCCCAGCAGGAGCGCCGCGAGCAACGACGAGATCAGGAGCGCCCGGCGCGCGGCGTCCTCGCTCTTGTTCAACGTCGCAACCAGACGTCGCTCCGCTGCGGCCTCCGCGCCGAGGCTGAACTCGACGACGACCTGGCCGACGGACTGCCGCGAGATGGCTACCGGACGGCGCACGAACAGCTTGTCGCCAATGCTGCTCGAGCCCTCCCGCCGAGCGAGGTACTGCTTGCCGGAAATTCGCCGTGACACCGGGTCGACGGTGCCGTCGGCCATGATCCAACCCGCCTGGTCGATGATGCGCACCGCTCGCACGTTCGGCGACTTGCTCATCGTACGCACGAGCTCCGAGAGCGCCGCGAAGTCGTGGGTCACGAGGGGCCCCTTGGCCTGCTCGACGAGCGCGGTGACCAGACCCGTCGCTTCGCGGTCCAGGGTCTCGCGCATGGCAGAGCGAGCCACCTCGCTGGCGCGGTCGTTCACCTGTTGCGACGAGTCGTGCATGACCTGAGTGGCGATGCCGAACGCAGTCACCATCGGGAGCAGCGCCGCCAGGGACAGCACCGCCGACAGTTTGTAGGCGATGGAGCGGATCACGGGCCCTTCTCCACACGCGGCACCATCGCGCGCATGCGCTCGAGGAACGCGCGATCATCGTCGTTGAGCTCCACGAAGCCGGCGGTGTCCGCCGTGCGCAGCGCGTCCGAAGCGCCGGCAGTTGCTGCGAGCAGCGCAGCGCTGATCCGTTCGCGAGCGCCTGCTCCGAGCGCGGGAGAGAGAGCCACCGTCTGGCGAGGCAAGGGCTCGCTGCGAGCGATGATGCGCAGCTCCGCTCCGGCGAAATTCGCCAGATCCTGGTCGGAAATCGCCGCCGCGGTGGCCAGGCCGTGCACCACCCAGCCGACCAGGTTCATCTCTTCACGCCCGAAGCGGTAACGCACGGCGCCTGCCCGTGACGACTGGTCCGACGGCTCCACGGCAAGTCCCACCTGTTCGAGCATCGAGCGCGGCACGAGGTAGCCGGAGGTCGAGCGATCGTCCTCGAACAGGATGTCTCGACCACCCAGGTCCTCCAGTTCCTGAACGTCCGAGTCAGGGCGCACGACGACGGTCGAGGAATAGCGATAGGAGTTGCCCTTGGCGGCCACCGCCACCGGCAGCGCGTGGCAGCCCAGCATGGCGACCACGACCGGATAAACGCTCTCGAGCAACAGATCGGCGCCGCCGTCGCACAGCTTGCCGATCACGTGGTCGGCGCTGTCGTGCACCACGAGGTCACCCGCCTCGTAACCAGCCCGCTCGGCGAGCCAGTCGATCAGCCGCCCGTAGCGAGCCACCGCCTCCGCGGGTTGCGAGCTGATCAGCGCCAGGCGCAGCACCTGCTCGCGCGGCAGGCTCTGGGCGCGCAGACTGCGATCGCGCGCCTCACCTGCGCCTGGTTCCGCGGGTTCGGCAATGACTTCGCTTGCACTTTGCGCGCTGACCGGTGCCAGCTCGTTCGTCGGCTCGTGACGCGAGCAACCGAGCAGCACCAACGCCGCCACGACGCCGAGCCGAGCTGCCTGGCCAGCGAACGTCATGTCACTGCTCCGGGCAAACGCGCGAGGCGCTGGCGGACGTGCGGAACAGCGTGATGCTGCTCTCTCGCTCGTTGGCGACGAGCATCATTCCGCTCGGGTGAACGGCCAGGCCCTCGGGACCGACGCCGCTCTTCTCGCGCCCGTCTTCCTCACCCGGCCAACCGATGCCCGACTGCGTGATCGAGTCGAAGCCGAGCGTGCCGTCTTCCGCCAACCGATAGCCCACGAGGGCATGCGACTCCTGCAACGCGGAGGCCACGAAGAGCTGGCCCTCGTACTGGAAGATGGCCGTGCCTTCGGGCTCGTGAATGTGCGTGGTGTCCGCCTCGTCGCGATTGTAGCTCTCGGGCACGTCGCCCGAGTTCCTGATCACGTGCTCGCTGGCGATCTGCCCGCTGTCCATGTCCAGCAGCGCCAGCGCGTCACCGCCTTCGTAGCCGATCACGGCCCACTTGCCGTCCGCTGAGATGGCGAGGCCGTCCGGTTCGGCGCCCGCCGAGAGCGCGATGATCTCCGTGTCAGCCTCGGGCACGTCCGCCAGCGAGAAGCGCACGAGCTCCGAGGTCTCCTGTACGGCGATCAGCACGGTGCCGTCCGGGGCGATGGCCACGCCCTCGGGCTCGCTGTCGAGCGCGTGATCCACCGGGATCGTCTGCAGCACGGCGGCGGCTTCCGGCCCAGAGGAGAGGTCGATTACCGAGATGCTGCCACCCATGCGATCGGCGGGTTTGCAGGGGTGATCTTCGCGGTCGTCCTCGTTGGCCGTGACCAGCCAGTTGCCGTCCTTCGAGAAGGCGCTCGAGTCAGGGCCGTAACCGACGGGGACCGCGCCGAGCACAGCGCCGAAATCGTTGCCCAGGTCGACGAACATCACCTGGCCTTCGACGCAGTCTTCTTCCATCACGGTGACGGCCGCGTAGGCGCCGCTCGGATGAACCTTGATGCTCGTCATGTTGGACGTGTCGCTGCCGGTGTCGATGACCTGCTCGCGCCCGAAGGCGAGGCTCGTCTCGGTGAACAGGAGCTCGCTCACTTGATTTGCCACCGCCGACACGACCACCGCCCGCTCCGGCGAGCCGGGGACGAAGTCGACGATCTCGGGGTTCGCGCCTTCGCGCGTGCTGATCGACTCCACCGCCTGGAGGCCCAGGGAGGGATTGGCCGGACAGCTCGCGTCGTCCATGCAGGCGTTGGGATCGACCCAGGGCGTGCACACGCCCGAGCCTGAACCGCCGCCGCCAGGGCCCTGCGTGGCGCACGCGGCGCCCTCACAAGCGTCACTGCTCGAACAGCCGAGGCAGCTCAACAATAGCGCTCCACCAATCACCCATTTATTCGAGATCGTCATCGCTTATCTCCAGTTGCAGCAGCGCTGCCCACTCGTCGTTGTCCACCTTGGTCTTGCCCTCACGCGAGACGCCCGCGCGCTCGCCGAGCAGGATGCGCTCGACCTTCAGCTCCACCATGGGGATGGGCCGGATCAGCGCACCGAAGAGCCACTGACTGCGGTCCCACGTCTGCGGAATCGCGTACTCCTCCGGAAAGTTCGTGATCGCGACTTCGCTGTAACGCACGATCGGCTCGATCTCCGGTCGAGGCTCGGCGAACGGCAACTTCAGCGTGTAGGAAGCCGCCGCCTGGAAGGCCACGCGATCGACCAGACCCTGCCGCGCCCAGATGCGCTCGCCGTGCAAGAAGACGCCCCAGCGCTCGAACTCTGCGCGGCCTCCATACCAGCGGCTCGTGCGCGAATTCGGGTCGCCGGCGAGCTCGTAGTTCGTGAAGATGCGCTGCAGGTAGAGCACGTCCTCGTTGTCGCTGAGCTTGCCCATGAAGCCGAAACCAGCGACCGTCGCTCCGAACGCCGAGAGCGACGCCAGGCCGCCGTATTCGAGCGGGTTCGACTCGCCCATGTCGGCGTCGCCGAACGAGATCATGCCGAACGCCTCGTCCTGGGAGGGAAAGTCGTCGCGCAGCGGACGCTGGAAGGCGACGGACGGCTTCAGCCGTGCTTCCACCACGCCCGGCCAGCGGAAATCGGCTGCCAGGTGATACTGAATGTTGCGCCAGAACACGGTCTGCAGCGTGCTGTAGGTGAAGGTTCGCCGCTCCACCTGCTGCAGCGGCTTGTTCAGACCGAGCTGCAAGCTGAACATGTCCGGGATGGCTTCCGCCTGCACGTAGCCACGGTCGACGTAGGCGCGTCCATCGCTGGCCCTGAGGCGCATGCGTGCGTGAAGCCAGGGTGTCGCGTGGCCCACGACGTTCAAGAGCGCCCGTTCGATGGTCAACGACGGAGCGCGCGAGACGGGCCGGATGGGATCTGCCTCGCGATTGGAAAAGCCTCCAGGCCCGTCCACGTCGCTGTAGAGCAGCCAGAGCTCGAGCCCGAGATCGATGCGCTTCATCGGCGGAGGTGCGGGGAGCGTCGGCTCCGTCGGCTCCGTCGGTTCGGCGGCGTCGGCGTCCACGGACGTGAGCACGGCAAGCAGCAGCGCGGCGAATGTGGTCACGACTCTCGTCATGCTCAGCCCCGCGCCACCACGGTGATCAGACCCTGGAGCTCGTCCGCGCTCAGGGCGACGCCGCCCTCGTGCGCGATGCGCGAGAGCCCGATCATCGAATTCCCCGATGGCCGGCCGCCAGCGCGGCGGATGGCGTCCATGAAGGCCTGCTCGGGTGTGAGCCTGCCGATGCGTTCCACTTCTTCGCGCAAACTCTGAAAGCGCGTGACGCTGGCCCGATTGCTGACCCGGATCGTGAAGCGCATCCCGGACGGCGGCATGCGCACCTCGATCTCGATGTTGGCCGAGAGGTCACCATACTTGACCGCGTTCTCCATGAGCTCGTGCGCGACGACCCCGGCGCGCTTGCCGCGCTCCTCGTAGGTGAGCGCCGTCACACAGAACTCGACGTGATTGGCGATCGGCCTCACGTTGGGCCAGCGTGCCGGCACGCGCACCAGCGTCACCACGTCGCCGTCGCCGGCCGAGGCGCCGAGCTCGTTGGAGCGCTGACGACTTGTGGTGTGCGCCGGCATGTTCAACTCGCTGCCCGGGCATCGATCGTCACCTGCGAGCTCAAGCTGCGAAGCGCGCTGAACGTGCTCCGCTGCCAGGTCACCCGAGCGTTGGTCAGACAGTGCAGACGGTAGGAGTGGGTGCCGGCGGCGATCCACTCGACCCAGTCGATGAACACGCGGATGGCCGACGAGTTCATGAACTCGAGCGCCGTGACGTCCACGGTGACGTGCTCGAGCTGATCGGCGACCGCGGCCGCGTGAACCCGCTTCAGGTAGCCGCCCACGACACCAGACGGGTCGCGCATGGCGATCACACCCTTGAACACGAGCCTGCCGTCGGACGCCGGGACGACGCTGAACGCTTCGTCGTTGAGGGTTTCGAGACCTTCGAACTTGCTCATAGCTTTCCTTTCGCGGTGATCCGCGCCAGATCGTTCTCGATCGACAGGCTGAGCTCGACGTCGCAGTCGTGACGGATGCGCGCCAACCCGAGTCCGCTCTGCCCCTCGGGCAGCGTGGCCGCGCGCCGCATGGCCGCGACGTAGGCCTCCTCCGCAGGTGCCGCACAGAGCTTCTCGAAGATCGACTGCAGCGCGGTCACGTGCTCGGGCGCGGGCGAGTTCGCGACCACCACCTCGATCCTGTCGTTCTCGTGACTGATCGAGAGCTCGAGCTCGGCGCTGTCGCCGGCGCGGCTGTACTTGATGGCGTTCTCCGTGAGCTCGTGGATCACCACGCCCACGCGTTCACCCAGGGTCCGGTTGTCGAACGACGCCGCGGTGAAGGAGTCGCAGAACTTGCGGATCCCGTCGACGTGTCGCCACATCGGACGCAACCTCAAGCGAACGAGCGGCGCACACTCACCCGTGCGCCTCGACATTGTCTCGGTGCTCATCGAACCTCTCTGCCGCCCTCACGGCTTCGTGTTGTTGGCGTCTCAA
>DATLIL010000343.1:0-11530 GCA_035539475.1 Polyangiaceae bacterium | reverse complement strand
CCCATCAGCACCTTGTCCTTGGCGAGCTCGAAATCCTCCATGCTGACGGCGTCCTTGTCCTGACGCGCGGCGAGCAGGGCGGCCTCGTTCACCAGGTTCTCGAGGTCGGCGCCGACGAAGCCGGGGGTGCCGGCGGCGATGACGCTGAGATCCACATCGCCCGAGAGCGGCACCTTCTTGGTGTGCACGGCGAGGATGCCTTCGCGGCCACGGATGTCCGGGCGCGGCACGGTGATGCGGCGGTCGAAGCGACCCGGGCGCAAGATCGCGGGATCGAGCACGTCGGGGCGGTTGGTCGCGGCGATGATGATCACGCCTTCGTTGCTCTCGAAGCCGTCCATCTCGACGAGCAGCTGGTTCAGGGTCTGCTCACGCTCTTCGTGACCGCCACCGAGGCCGGCGCCACGATGACGACCGACGGCGTCGATCTCGTCGATGAAGATGATGCAGGGCGCGTGCTTCTTGCCCTGCTCGAACAGGTCGCGCACGCGGCTGGCGCCGACGCCCACGAACATCTCGACGAAATCGGAGCCGGAGATGCTGAAGAACGGCACGCCGGCCTCACCAGCGATGGCGCGCGCCAGCAGCGTCTTGCCGGTGCCGGGCGGGCCCATCATGAGGACGCCCTTGGGGATGCGGCCGCCGAGGCGCTGGAACTTCTTCGGATCCTTGAGGAAGGCGATGATCTCCTCGACCTCGTCCTTGGCCTCGTCGATGCCAGCGACGTCCGCGAAGGTGATCTTGTTCTGCGACTCGCTCAGCAAGCGCGCGCGGCTCTTGCCAAAGCTCATGGCTTTGCCGCCGCCGGCCTGGAGCTGGCGCATGAACAGGTAGAACATCACGATCACGAAGAGCATCGGCAGGAGGATGCTGATCACCGGCGTGAAGAGCGAGTTGCCCTCGTCCTTCTGGTAGGTGACCTGAACACCGCTCTTGATGAGCTCGTCGGCGCTGTCCTCGGCGGGGCCGATGGCGACACCCTTTTCGGGTTGCGCCTGCTTCGCGCCGGGCGGGTTCTTGATCGTGAAGTTGTATTGGCGGTCCTTGATCTCGACCTGCTCGATGTGACGCTGGTCACGCGGTGCCTTGGTCAGCGCAATGAAGTCGCTGTACGAAAGCTCGGTCCGCTGGGGCCCGTCGGCATCATGCAGGAACTGCCAGATGGCGAGGAACGCGACGATCAGGACGACCCACAGGAGAAGGGTCTTATGGGGTTGCTTCACAGGCTACCTCTGAGAAATTCCACTCGACTCAACCTTGCCACCGTCTACCCGCGTCGTCGACGCCAGAAGACGCGAGGCCGAAAACCGCTCCCGGGAGCCTATCCGCCCTCAATGGAGGAAGACGGCCCGGTTACAGCCAAACATAAGCCCAGATCGTGGCAATGACAGCTCTGAGCGGCGCTTTGCCACAGCTTTTGCGCTACCGCCGCTGGCCACGAGCCGCAAGCGCGAGGCGAACTGCGCCAGTGCTAATATCCACACGGGCTTCCCACCCACCCGGCAGTCGAACCGCCGCTTGCCGCTGGCCCAGCCGGCGTGCCCGAGCGAGCGCGAGCCGGTGGGCCCGTCCGAGCTCGACGTTTTGCTTCAGGCCCGTGTCATCCAGCACCTCGTCCAGGGCGAGGAGCTCGTGCCCGTGGCAGAGGGCGTCTGCCAGCGCGTTCAGGTGCCCGACGATACCGGGCGAAAGTTCGACCAGGAGAGGCATCAGCTCGTGTCGGACCCGCACGCGCAAAAAACGACGACTTTCGTTGGATGGGTCCGTTGCAAACGGAACACCGTGACGCTGGAGGTGCCCGAGGACGTCGGCGCGGCGGGCTCGCAGCAGGGGCCGGATGCGATCGCCATCGCGAGCGGGCAGCACGCCGAGCCCACGCGGCCCTGCGCCACGGAGCAGTCGAAGCAGAACGGTCTCGGCGCGATCATCGGCCTGATGCGCCGTTGCGATGCGGGCGGCCCCCGCGCGAGCCGCAGCACTACGTAATGCTTGGTATCGGGCGGTGCGCGCCCGCGCCTGCAGATTCCCGCCGGCGGCGAGAGAAAGCCGCGTGACGTCGAAGTCGATGTCGTGGCGGCGGGCGAGCTCGGCGGCGAGCTCGAGCTCGGCGGCGGCCTCGGGGCGCAGGCCGTGGTCGACCCCATGCGCCACGATCTCGAAGCCTAGCTTGCTGCGCAGCTTGGCCAGCGCATCGAGAAGCGCCATCGAGTCGGGACCGCCGGAGACGGCGACGAGCACGCGTTCGCCGCGCTCGAGCGCACATTCCTCACGGAGCGTGCGCTGGACGAGGCTGAGCAGGGTGGGCGGATGCGAGCGGGCCACGGTGGCGCCTTTACCTCACGCCAGCTCGAACTCTTTGCAGAACAGGAGCTCGGCGCGCGCTGCGAGGTCGACGCGCTGGTGCGCTTCGGTCGGGTAGCCGTTGGCGCAGGCCTCGCGCCCGACGTCGAAATGCGCGCAATGCTCGCAGGTGAAGCGCAGCTCGAAGCGGCGCGCCTCCACCCTGAGCCGCTCGTCGACCGGAGTCTTCATTGAAACGGCTGCGCGGGTTGTCCGCGCTGAAAGTAGAAGCTGAAGTTACCGCTGACGGTGCTGGTCACCGCGGCGTTTTCAGCGGCGTCGCCCTTGAGCTGCCGGGGATCGGCGAACTGGGCCGTGAACGAGGCTTCGGTCAGGCGATCGGCGGCGTCCTCCTCGCTGGGGTCGCCGCTGAAGAGCGAGTCGAAATGAATGCTGCCCGACAGCGAGTAGACGGCGCCGTTGACGGTGTGACAGGTGTTGTGGAGATAGAGCGCGAGGCTGACGTCGGTGGGGCTGAACGACGATGCATCGTAGTCGGCGCCGACGACCTCGATGTCCGCCGGTAGCCCGACGTTGAGGTCGAGCGAGCCCTCGCTCTTCAGCTGTGCGCGCTTCTCTTGCAGGCCGTTGACGACCACGTACAGGCCGTCGCTGAGCTCGGGCAGATCGTCGCCGCGCTGGATGCGGATGATGAGCGCCTCGTCCCGAAAGGGATTGGCCCCAAAGAAGTCGGGGCCGAGGTTGAAGGGGCCGTCCCAGCAATCCTCGATATAGAGACGGTCACTGGTGATCTCACCCGTTCCCTCGCCTCCGGAGCAGCCTGCGACGGCGAGTAGGGCCGGGAGCAGCAAGCGCTTCACGGCCTGAGCTCCTCGGTCGCGGGCGCCGTGACGCTGCCCTCGATCACACCGCCGCCGAGCACGCGATCGCCCTCGTAGAAGACGGCGTACTGACCCTTGACCACGGCCGAGACGGGTGCGGCGAAATCGACGCGGATCTGGCCGTTCGAGCGCACGACGCGGCCGCGATGCGGGGTGCCGCGGTAGCGCACCTCGACATCGCATTCGAACGGCAGCGTGACACCCTCGGCCAGGGTGACGTCGCCGAGCAGGGCCGCGCCGGCGAGCAAGCGCTCCTTGCGGCCGAGACGCACGGTGCCGGTCTCGGGCTCGACACCCACGACGTAGGCGCGCTCTCCGACCGCGACCCCCAGGTTGCGGCGCTGCCCGAGCGTGAAGCCGTGAATGCCCTGGTGGCGACCGAGCTCGCGCCCCTGATCATCGACGATGGGTCCGGGCCTGACGCGCTCACCAGCGCGCTCGGCCACGAAAGCGTCGTAGCGACCCTTGGACACGAAGCAGAGCTCCTGGCTTTCGCCCTTGTTCGCGCCAGGCAAGGCGAGCCGCTGGGCCTCGGCTCGCACCTCGGCCTTGTCGGCGTCGCCGAGCGGGAAGATCAGCTGCGAGAGCTCGCTCTGCTCGAGCATGTGCAGGAAGTAGCTCTGGTCCTTGCTGCGATCGCGGCCGCGACGGAGCTCACAGCGCTCGCCCTGGCGGGTGATGCGCGCGTAGTGACCGGTGGCCACCTTGGCTGCGCCGAGACGCGCTCGCAGTGTGAAGAGCTCGCGCGACTTCACGCCGCGGTTGCAGCGCACGCACGGGCTCGGCGTCTCGCCGCTGAGGTAGGAGTCGACGAAAGGGGCGACCACCTCGGACTGGAAGAGCTCACGCCGATCGAAGGCGTAGTGAGGAAAGCCCAGGTGATCGGCGACTCGGCGAGCGTCGTGGATGTCTTCGGGCGCGCAGCAGCGGCTCTTCACCGAACCGTCGTCCGGGTAATCCCAGAGATGCAGCGTGACACCGACGACGTCGTGACCAGCCGCCAGCAGGCGCGCCGCGGCCACGGAGGAATCGACGCCTCCGCTCATGGCCACGATCACGCGCTCGGACATGCCCCAAAGCTAGCAAAGGATCGGGGCCTGCGACGGCTACTGACCGCCGTGCAGCACCGTCCGCAGCGCATTTCCGCCGCGGTCGACCAGCTTTCCCGCCAGATCGACGGCCTCGCTGTAGCGGTAAATGCCCGCCTGAAGGGCGATCAGCGTGCCCGGGTCGGCGCCCAGCGCCTCCCCAGCGACCACGCCCTCGACCATGCCCTCCCCCTGGTCCACCGACTGGCCCAGGCCGCTCAAGAACCGCGCGAAAGGGCTGGGCTGCGCGGGGTCCGGCGGGGCCTCGCTGGCGGGCACTCCGGCGGGCGTAACTGCGGGCGCGGTGGGGACCAGGGCGCCGTCGATACGAAGAGTCATGCCCGCCGGTCGGCTCGCGCCGAGGGCCAGTTGCTAGCCAACCGCGGGGCGGAGTCTTTTCGTGAGGCGCTGGATGGCGCGGGTGTGCAGGCGGCTCGCCCAGGACTTGCTCAGGCCAAGGTCCGCGGCCACCTGGTCGAAGCGCTCTCCCGCGAGGTAGTGCCGACGAACGAGCTGGGCTTCCTGCTCGGGCAGCTCGTCGATCGCTCCGCGCAGGAGCACGACGAGCTCGGCCCGAGCGACCGCCGACTCGGGATCGTCGCCCGTTTCGAGGGCCGTGACGTCGCCGTCCTCACCCTGGGCGGTTGGCGCGATGAGCCCGACGGCCGCGGCCGTGGCCATGGCCGCCAAGTGCTGGCGCAGGGCGAGCTCGGCGTCTGCTGGCGTGGCGCCCGGTGGCGGCGCCGCCAGCGTATCTTCGAGGGCGCCCTCGCTGGTGCGTGACGCCGCGGCCAGACCGTTGAGGCGCTGGTGCGTCCGCCGCGGCAGCCTCGCGAGCGAGCGTACGCCGTCGATGATGGCGCCGCGGACGCGAAAACTGGCGTAACCCCGGAACGGTACGCCGCGCTCCGCGTCGAAGCGCCGCGCGGCGTCGAGCAGGCCCTCGTGTCCGAAGCTGCGGAGCTCGTCCAGCTCGACCCCAGCGCCGATGGCCCGGGCGACCTGGCGCACGATGCTCTCCACCAGATCGAGCGCCGCGTCGAAACGCTCGCGGATCTCCGGGGGGTCGGAAGGTGCGCTCAAGCCGGCAGAATCTACAAGGTAATGGCGCTGCTGGGGAGCCAGGGATGCGAGCGGGGGCGGATATGCGATAGTTGCAGGACCATGGCTCGTTGGGGCTGGTTCGCAGCAGCTTACGGCTTGATGGCGGCGATTGCCGCCAGCGCCGCGCTCATCCTGCGCCAGAGCTCTCCGCTGAGCCTCGCCGACCCCTGGCTGCAGCTGCCGCCCGCCAACAGTCACGTCTACAGCCTCGCGCTCGGTCTGACGTTTGGCGGCGTGGTCGCGGTCGCGACACGTTTCCTGGTGCCGCGCCTGTCCTGGGCGAGAAATCTCCACCTCGAGCTCAGGCCCCTGGCGCGCGGCCTATCCACGACCGGGATCGTCGCGCTCGCGCTCTCGAGCTCGCTGGGCGAGGAGCTCCTGTTCCGGGGCTTGCTCCAGCCGTGGCTGGGCCTCTGGGTTCAGACCCTATTGTTCGGCCTCGTCCACCAGCTGCCGGGGCCCAGCCGCTGGGTCTGGGTGTCGTGGGCCAGCCTGGTGGGACTCGTTTTGGGGGCGATGTTCCAGCTGACGGGCTCTCTCGCCGGGCCGCTCGCGGCGCATGCTCTGATCAACGCTCTCAATTTGAGCTTCCTCCGGAGCTATGACCCGGACGTCGGCCGGCGCGGGCTCGGCGGCCTGTTGGGACAGCGCAGCTAGGCCGAGGCCCTTCGGGCCCCCTCGTCCGCCATCCCCTGTTATGCTCCGGCCAGAACCCGCTCGATGACTCAGCTGGATTCGGGTTACCCCGAAGATCGCCCGCGCGTTCTCGTCGTCGACGACGAGAAGTTCATTCGCGACATCATTGCCGACTTCCTCGGCATGGAGGGCTACATCGTACGCACGGCCGAAGACGGCTCGAGCGCGGTGTCGGAGCTCGAGCGCGCCCGCTACGACATGATCATCAGCGACCTCAAGATGCCCAGGATGGGCGGTCTCGAGTTGCTCAAGGAGGTGGCCAAGACCCACCCCGACACGCTGACCGTGATCATGACCGGCTTTGGCACCGTCGAGACCGCGATCGACGCCATGAAGCGCGGCGCCTACGACTACATCCTCAAGCCCTTCAAGGTCGAAGAGATCGTGCACATCGTGCAGCGCGGCCTGGAGAAGAAGCGGCTGACGGCGGAGAACATCCGCCTGCGCGAGGCGCTCTCGCTCTATCGCGTCAGCGAGGCCATCGCGGCCAGCCTCTCGCTCGACGAGGTCATCGCCACGGTGGCGGACAGCGCCCTGAACGAGGTGCGCGCGGACGTCGTCAGCACCTGGCTGGACGACGGCGAGGGCGGTTTCTTCCAGCGCATCAACGCGCACGCGACCACGGTGCCCGAGGGCGAGGAGCTCGGCTGCCTGGACGCCCGCGCGGTGATCGACCGCCTCAAGCTCGGCTTCGTGCTGGAGCAGTCGGCGCGCGCCAGAGAGCTGTTCTCCGAGCACCCCGCCCGCCACGTGGCAAGCCTCCTGGCCGTGCCGCTCAAGATGCGCGAGCGAGTAGTCGGCTTCATCGCCGTGATCTCACTGACCGCGAGCAAGCGCTTCGACGAAGGCCAGCGCAAGCTGCTCAGCATCGTCGCCTCACGCGCCGCCGCCGCGATCGAGAACGCCCGGCTGTACGAGGACCTGCAGGCTACCTTCCAACAGACGATCCAGAGCCTGGCGCGCACCATCGACAAGATGGACCGCTACACCGCCGGTCATTCCGAGCGCGTGGCGCGTTATGCGGTGGCCCTGGCGCGCTGGCTGGGCCTGCCCGAAGATCAGATCGACGTCGTCCGTCACTCGGCGCTGATGCACGACATCGGCAAGATCGGCTGCGTGATGAACCTGAACAAGCCGGGCAAGCTGACGCAGGACGAGTACGAGATCTTCAAGCGCCACCCGGTCTACGGCCGCGAAATCCTCGACCCGATCAAGTTCCTCGGCCCCGTGATCCCCGGCGTCTACCTGCACCACGAGCGCTGGGACGGTCGCGGCTATCCGCTCGGCCTCGGCGGCAACGACATCCCGCTGATCGCGCGCATCATCTCGGTCGCCGACACCTACGACGCCATGACGAGCGATCGCGCCTACCGCCGTGCGCTACCGCACGAGGTGACGATCAACGAGCTGATGCGCTGCACCGGCTCACAGTTCGACCCGGACATCGCCGGTACATTCACCGAAAACATCGACCGGCACCGCGAAGAGCAGCAGGATCAGGGCGAAGAAATCCCGGAATAGTCGCGTGTCACGCGCGACTATCCCTTCTTTGTCGTCGGGGATCGCGCGGCGCGTGGGCCCCGACCCCAAAACAGAGTCTGATGATGTCTCGCCAGTTCAAAGGCGTCTGGCTAGGACGCCGCCGATACACCCCCGTGCATGAGCTGATGCACGAGCTGTTCGAGGCTCGTAAGGCCGGCTCCATCGGGGACACCATCCTCTTCGTCGAGCACGAGCCGGTGATCACGCTCGGTCGTGGCGCGAAGGCCCCGCACCTGCTGGCCAGCGCCGACGAGCTCGAGCGGCGCGGCGTCGAGCTCGTGAGCACCGGCCGCGGCGGCGACGTCACGCTGCACGGTCCCGGGCAGCTCGTCGCTTACCCCATCCTCGACCTCAACCCCGACCGCTGCGACGTGCGGCGCTACGTGAAGGATCTGGAGCGAGTGATGCAGCTCCTGGTCGCGGATCACGGCCTGGCGGCGGGGCTGTTCGACCGTTACGTCGGCTTGTGGGTGGACACGGCCCGCCCCCAGCGCTGGACCAGCGGCGAAGAGGCCGAGAGCCCCGCCAAGATCGGCGCCATCGGTGTGCGCATCTCGCGCTGGATCACCATGCACGGCTTCGCTCTGAACCTGGACATCGACCTCAGCTGGTTCCGCCTGATCGTGCCCTGCGGCATCAGCGAGTACCCGGTGGTCTCGCTGGCGTCGCTGGCAGGCAAGGCGCCGTCGGTGGAGCAGGCGGCTGAGCGCGCCTTCGAGCTCTTCTGCCAGGTCTTCGAGGCCGAGCCGGGAGTCTTCGAACGCGGCTGACGCTGGGCTATGGTGGGCTCCGCCATGGCCGACCGGACGCGACGCGAACGCCTGCTCACCTTTCTGGTGTTGCCGGCGATCGTGCTCAGCGTGGTGGTCCTGGCCACGGTCATGTTCCGTTCCAGCTTCCAGCTCGAGAAGCTACGCGAGCAGTCGGTGGTGGAGGCCACGCTGCTGCTCGCCAACGAGAGGGCGGATCGCCTCGACAAGCGCATCATCGAGCAGGACAACGTGATCCGCTCGACCATCGACGTCGCCGAGCTCGCCGATTTCGGTAACAAGTGGCTGGAGACGGCGGCGATCCAGACGCCGACGGTGCGCGCCGTGATGGCGGTCGACATCGAAGGGCCCGAGCACCCGGTCGTGGCCGTGGCCTCGCGCGCGCCGGGGCCCGAGAACGAGCGCTTCCGCCGCTTGCTCGTGCATTTCATGCTGCGCGACATGAACGTGGCCGACCCGCCCGCGGGGCAGCTGCGCCACTTGCACAAGCCCTACCACGGCCAGTACTACCTGCTCAGCCACTGGCTACACGAGGTCGACGGGCGGAAATACCTGGTGGTCGTCTGGCACGACCTCGCGCGCATCGTGCACGATCTCTTCCCGGCGCTCTACGGCGACGTTCAGCAGAGCCGCGTGAACGTCGTCGACGCCGAAGGCCGCACCGTGTTCGGACCTCCGCTCGGGCGCGGCGGCATGACGCTCGGGCGCCAGTTCGAGACAACGCTCTACAAGTGGACGCTCAACGTCTCGATGGCCTCCGCCGAGGAGCTCGCCGCGGCCGTCGCGCGCAGGCGTGTGCTCGAGATGGTGCTGGTGGGCCTGTCCAGCCTGGTGGTGGTGGCCGGCCTGTTCGTGATCGTGGCCGCCGCGGCGCGCGAGCGAAAGCTGGCGGCGCTGAAGAGCGACTTCGTGGCCAACGTCTCGCACGAGCTGAAGACACCGCTCTCGCTGGTGCGCATGTTCAGCGAGCTGTTGCAGAGCGGACGCGTGGAAAACGAGGAGAAACAGCGCCAGTACCTGACCATCATCGTCAGCGAGAGCGACCGCCTGACGGCGTTGATCGAGAACGTGCTCGATTTCGCCAAGGTGGAGCGCGGCAAGCAGGCCTACGAGTTCGCCGAGGGCCATGTCCCCGACGTGGTGACGCGCGCGGTCGAAGCCTGCCGCGTGCGCGCCGAACGCGAGCACGTGACGCTCGAGTACGAGGCGGACAGCGGGTTGCCCTCCGCGCAGCTCGACGAACGCGCCATCGAAATCGCCGTGATCAACCTGGTCGACAACGCGCTCAAGTACGCGGCGGACGGTCAGCGCGTGACGGTCAAAGTGCGGCGCAAGGGCGACAAGATCGAGATCCGCGTGTGCGATCTCGGCGCCGGCATTCCGCTCGACGAGCGCAAGCGTGTGTTCGAGCGCTTCGTTCGCGGCAAGAGCGCCGCGGGCAAACAGGTGCGCGGCAGCGGCATCGGCCTGGCGCTGGTCAAGCACATCGCCGAGGCCCACGGCGGCGCGGCCTGGGTCGAGGACAACGAGCCGAAGGGCAGCTGCTTCGTGATCACGCTGCGGGCGCAGGCCTAGCAGCGGCGCGCTGGAATTTCAGTGCCTGGCATGGGCACGATTTTTGGCCATTTCCACGCCTGTCCGCGCTACCTTGTCTCGCATGCGGTGCGTGTGGTTCGGGTGCTTGGCGCTGGCGATTGGCTGCGGAAGCTCGGACGGAGACGGAGACGGAGGCGGCATACGAAACACGCCCCTCGGGCAGCTCGAGCCGGGCGAGGCGGATCAGGCCTGCGAGCTCCTGCAGACCGAGTACCAAGCCTACCTGGAGAGCCTGTCCCCGCACAGCTCCTGCTCTTTCATCGGCGCGTGGACGGCCCGACAGGACCAGACGGACGAGACGGCGCTGCGCGAGCAGTGCGCGAGCTATCGGGACGAATGCCTCACGAGCTATCAGTCGATGCGCGTGCCCTGCATGTTTTCCGAATCCTGCAGCGCGACGGTGGCCGAGTTCGACCGCTGTTTCGACGACCTGTCGGCTGCCTACTCGGGCCTGTACGACGACACGCCAGAGTGTGAAACGCTCACGCTGCAGGCTGCTCAGGCGCTGACGTTGCCAGCGAACCTACCGGCCCAGCCGGCGTCGTGCACCACTCTGGAAATGAAGTGCGGTTCGGTCACTGGCGAGCCCGAGCCCGAACCGAGCGATGATCCTCTGATCGCGGCGTGCATGGAAAGCTGCGAACGCTTCGAGGCCACCTGCAGCAAGACCATGGATCCAACCTGCTCTTCATGGTGTTACACCGAGCAGCTGCTGGGCGAGGACAACGGTTGCCTGGCGATCAACCAGAGCTTCTACGACTGCGGCCGCACCGCCGAGCTCGATTGCAGACAAGACAACGTCCGCCTGGCGGTCGACGGGGCCTGCGGCATCCTCGACGTGACCTACTGCCAGGTGAACGAAGGGGTCAGCTGTGGCCGCGCGGAGCTCTACGACACGCACTGCGCCGAGGAGCTACCCGGACAGCCCGAAGCCTTCACCTGCGTCAGCAGCGTACCGTTCGGCGAATGCGTCGATCATCCCGGCTACGGAGGGATATTCCGCTGCTGTCCGGCAGGCACCAGCTTCTGACTCTCAGGACCCGCACGTCCCAGCACCGCTGTTGTTCGTACAGCGATCGGCGCCGTCGGGCACGCATGCGGCGTTCGTCTGGGCGGCGTCGACGTCCAGGCCGGCCAGGGATTCGAGACCGGAGGGATGCTGCTCTTTAGCTGCGGGTTGGCCCTGATGACGAGCGAGGCTGGGAGGCTCGTCAAACCGTCGAGGCCCGCCAGCGACTCGAGCGCGAGGTTGCCCATGACGTAAAAGCGATCGCCGCTGATCCCGGCAAGGCCAGCGATGGAGACGACCCCGAGCCTGTCACCCCAGGGGTTTGTCGAACAGAACGACCGGACAGCACTCGCCGAGCACCCCAGCCGCGTGGCGCACGGAAACGAGGCGAAGCGCGCCGTCGCCCTCGCCGAACAGGCGAGCCAAGAGCTCGGGGCTGCCGAAGTGATAGCGAACGGTACTCTCTCGGTGCGACTCGAGCGCGAGCACGTGCTCCTCGGGCCAGCCCAAGCTTCGTGCCAAGCCGAGCAGATCGCCGCCGGC
>DATLIL010000342.1:0-6699 GCA_035539475.1 Polyangiaceae bacterium | reverse complement strand
GCCCTGGTGCTGGCCGACGCCGTGCTTTGCCCGGTGGCCTGCGACTTCCTGTCGCTCTACGGCGTGCGTCAGGTGCTCAGGACGATCAAGCAGGTCAACCGCCTGCTGAGCCATCCCGTCAAGCTCTGGGGCGTCCTGCCGACCATGTACGACGCGCGCGCGCGCATCTGCAAAGAGTCGATCGAGACGCTGAAGGAGCACTTCAAGGACTCGTGCCTCGAGCCGGTGCACTACGCCATCCGCGCCAAGGAGGCGCCGGCCCAGGGCAAGACCCTGTTCGAGTACGCGCCGGGTTCGCCGGCCGCGATCGACTACCGCAATGTCGTGGGACGCCTGCTCGGTCAGGCGCCGTCGACAGAGTTCCTGCAGGCAGCCGGAGGTGACACATGAGCGAGCGAAATGATTTGCGCGAAGCGACCGCTCGAGTGCTGGATCCCGACGAAGTCGAAGGGGTCCTGAGCTCGACCTTTTATTCACCCAAGCCCGAGCGCGCCCTGCGTGGCGCGAGCAGCCAGGGCGCAGAGGGCAAACCGACCCACTACAAGGTCATTTGCATCTCGATGTACACGGACGATCTGGAGCGGCTCGACGCCATGGTCGACGCGCTCAAGGCGCGCGGCCTGACCAAGGCCAACCGCAGCGCATTGATCCGCTACGCGCTCGGTAACGTGAAGCTCGAAGACGTGCCGAAGGGGTTGTGAGCCGCCGTCGTTGGCTCGGCAGGCTGCGCCTGCCCCGCGGGCAAGATCCCCCGGGTGGATCCTGCTCGGCCCGCTGACGCGCGCCTCGCACCTCGCTTCGTACTAGAGTCCATTCCAATGCGCGCCATCGACCGTCGCGCTGATCCCGCCGGCTGGGCGCGCGAGCTTTCCGTCTCGCGCGAGGCCGTCGAGCTCTACCTGGACAGCGACGTCATCGATCTCCACGTCGACTCGTTCATCTGGCATCGCGTCTTCGGCTACGACCTCCTGCAGCGGCACACGGCCTTCACCGCCGGCACGTGCCTCGCTCAAGTCGACTTTCCGCGCCTGCGCGAAGCGGAGATTTCCGGCGCCACCTGGGTCATCACGACCAACCCGCTGCGCCCTGCCAGCGAGCGCGGCCCCATCTTCGAGCAGAACCTGCGGGAGCTGCTCGGCCTGTTCGAGGCTGCCGCGGACGACTTCGCCGTCGTGCGCAACGCGGGCGAATACGCCGCCGCGCGCCGCGCCGGCAAACACGCGGCCTTCATCGGCGTGCAGGGCGGCAACGCCTTCGACCACGATCTCGAGCTCATCGATCGACTGCCGCCCGGAGTGCTGCTCAGGGTCACGGTCGTGCACCTGTCGAACTCGAGCTTCGGCCAGACCAGCGCGCCGACGCTGCGGGCCAAGCGCGGCGGGCTCACCCGCCACGGCGCCGAGTTCGTGCGCAAGCTGAACCAGCACCGCATCTTCGTCGACCTGGCGCACGCGTCGCCGCGCACCTTCGCCGACATCGTCTCCGTCCACGACCACAGCCAGCCCTTGATCGTCACGCACACCGGCGTCTCGGGCGTGCATCGCCACTGGCGCAACCTCGAGGACGACCAGATCCGCGCGGTGTCCGCCACCGGCGGCACGATCGGCGTGATGTATCACTCCGAATTCCTCGGCGATCCGCTGTGGGGCGGACGCGTGGAGAGCATCGCGGCCCACCTCGAGCATCTGATCGACGTCGCGGGCGAGGACCACGCATCGCTCGGTAGCGACTGGGACGGCGCCATCGTCGTGCCACGCGACATGCAGAGCTGTCTCGAGTTGCCCAGATTGGTACACGTGCTCCTGCAGCGCGGCTGGAAAGAGCAACGCATCCGCAAGGTGCTCGGCTCGAACTTCTTGCGGGTGCTGCGCGACCTGCGCGGCGGCTGAGTGGCGCTGGCTCACTCCGCGTCGTACACATTGCGCCGTGCCTTCAGCGATCCCCTCGGGTCGGAGCGCCGCGCTTGCGCTCCAGGTGAGCTTCGTTCTCCTGGCGGCCTGCTCGGCGGGCAAAGCGCCGGAACGACCAGGAACTGATTCCGGCGCCAATTCAGCGTCAGGAAGCGGCAATGGCGACGGCATTGGCGGTCTCTCCGGGATCGGTACCGGAGGCCGCGGCGGCTCGACCGCCAGCCCCACGGGTTGGATCCCGGCCGACCTGGCCCCGCCCTGGCAGTACTACGCCGAGGACGCCGATCGCGCGTACAAGGATCCGGCACTCGGCGCCAACGTGCGCGAGCTGTTCTCGGGCGCGGCGAAGGCGGACGCCGAGCTCGCCATCGTCTACCCGCTCGACGGTGCGATGCATCCGCTGAACCAGACGCACCTGCTCTTCCAGTGGCATCGCGGCGCGGAGAGCAACACGCTGTTCCGCATCGACGCCGTGGGCGGAGACGGTCGTACCTCGCGCTACTACGTGCCGTGCACCGCGATCGGCGCGGCGCACCAGTGCAGCTACCAGATGCCAGTCAGCGACTGGCTCTGGCTCGGCGCCGACTACGCCGGCTCGAGCGTCGACATCAGCATCAGCGCCACCGACGGCGCCGCTGGCCCCGTGGCCACTTCCCCGGCGATCCGCGCCTATTTCTCGCCAGAACCCGTGTACGGCGCGCTCTACTACTGGGCCTCGAGCGTGCACTCCCTCAAGCGCGCCAACTTCGACGCCGGCAGTGCCGTCGCCTACATCGCGCCCGAGAGCGAGAGCAACCAGTTCAAGTGCGTCGGTTGCCACAGCATCAGCCGTAACGGCAAGGTGATCGCTTTCGCGGTCTCGAACCTGTTCGGCGAGACGGTGGCCGGCATCCAGAGCGCACCGACCGAGGCGCCGCAGAGTCCCTTCGTCGAGCCGGCGATGGGCACCACGCCTTTCTCGGCGGGGCACGCCCACGCCGGCGACGGCGAGCCCGGCACGCTCGAAGAGCAACCGCTCGATCACTTCGGTCACAACGTCGCGCTCAGCCCGGACGGCGCCATCGCGGCGATCAACGGCATTCCGGCGCCCGAAGACGATCCCGATGGCAACGCCGACGGCTGGCCCGCCTTCCTCGAGCTCCGTGACACACAGAGCGGCGAGACCATCGTCAGGCAGTACATGAGCGAGACGGAGGGGACCGCCAGTGGCCCCTTCGCCTACAAAACGCTGCTGATACAGCCGGAGTGGTCACCGGACGGGACCGCGCTCGTCGGCGCGCTGCTCAAGCCCGACGACGTCTGCAAGTGGACTTACACCACGGCCGACGCCGACATCGCCATCGTTCCGATCATCGACAAGAGCGCGTTCGGGCCGGCCCAGGTGATCGCCACCAGCAGCGATCCGACGGAGTTTCACTTCAACCCGACCTGGTCCGCCGATCAGCAGTGGATCGCCTTCATGAGCGCCCGGCGCGAGCCGGACCCCGACAGCCCGAACCCCTGCCAGCACACCAACTCGTCGTTCAATCAGAACGCCGTGATCCGCATGGTGCGCGCGGACGGGAGCACGCACGTATGCCCGGGACCGGAGTGCATCGAGCTCCCCGCCGGGACGCAGTACACGGTGGAGGACGCCTTCGACGGTCACCGCGGCAAGCACTCGACGTGGCCCAAGTTCACGCCGTTCGTCCAGGGCCAGGCCGGCAACGTGATGTTCCTCTCGTTCACCAGTGGCATCGACTACGGCTGGGTCAGCACGGCCGCACAGAACGCGCCCAGGAACTACGCCAAGAACCAGATCTGGATGTTCGGCGTCGACGTCTCGAAGGTCGGCAGCGGCGACCCCTCGTTCGCGCCGATCTGGCTGCCGCAGCAGGATCCCGGCGACGGCAGCCTCACCCCCTACTGGACGGAGACCCTGCCCTGTCAGTCCGATCCGGCCGGCGGCTGCGTCGGTTGCGCCGCCGGCGAAGAGTGCCACGTATCGGCCGGCAACGTGTGCGAGTGCCGGGCCGTGGCGGTGAAGTAGCGAACCCGAACTCCGGCGCTCAGCCGTCCAGCGCGGGCAACGGCAGGTCGATGTCGGTCTTGGCCTCGTCCTCGGCGAACTCGTCGATGTCGTCATCGTCGTCGTCGACGGGAGCGAGCTCGGCCTTGGCCAGGCGCGGCAGGCGGCGCTTGCCCACGGGCCCCTCGTCCACGTAGTCGCGCAGCGCGTTCATGTCGCGCAGGGCCTCGAGCTTGGCCAGCGCCTTCACTTCGACCTGGCGGATGCGTTCACGGGTGAGATTCATGATGGCTCCAACGTCTTCCAGCGTGGTGCCGCCGCGGTCGGCGACATCGAGCGCGCACGACTCGGCCAGATCCCAGACCTCGAGATCGGGGAAGTTGAGCTTGATCGCGCCGGTACGCGGCGAGACGTCGACGAACAGGTGATGTTTGCAGGAGACGAACGGGCACGGCCGCGGCCCTTCGGCGCACTCGGCGCGCGTGCGCGGCTTCCAGTAGTCCGTCTCCGGGTAGAGCAGGCGACCGATCTCGAGCTCGCGCTTGGTCATCCGCTTCACGCTGATCGTGCGCGCACGGATGTCACGCTTGCGACGCGAGCGGCGCTGTTCGCGCGTGATGAACTCCTCGGACTCGAGCGCCGTGGCGCCCTCCGTCTCCAGAGCGGGACCGTCGATCATGGGAACATTTCCGAGCTTGTTGGGATCCATTGGGCTGCCTCCGCTGCTTTCCACGACAATCCGCCCGCACGATCTCCGTTCGCCTCGAGCCCTGCTCGTGACGCTGGCTACCGCTGCCGGTTCTGGGTTCCGTACCGCGCGCACACTGACAGCGCCGATCACGACGGACTACGCCGTCGTCACCGTGTTAGCGCGCTGACTCGCTCGCTACGGTCGTTCCCTCGAATGGGCCGCCAGATGACGGGCGGCGGCCCCGGCCTACGTGAGGTCAGAGCCTCACGATGCCGCTACGCGTTCCATCTTCGTCCTCGACGTAAGCTTGGTTTCTATGGCCACCAGTCGGGCCAGAAGGTCTTTACTCAGTGAGCGGGCACCGACGACGTCCTTCTGGACGGCCGAAGCGGTCGCCTCGCCCTTGCGTTCGCGCACCACGCCGTCGAGCTTCTTGAAGATGCGCCCGAGCGCTTGCTCGAGTTGCTCGACGTCGCTGCGAATGAACAGGAACTCTTTCTGGATCTGCTCGATCGTGTAGTTCTCGGCCATCATCTGCTTGATGCTGACGATCTGGCGGACGACGTTGACCGGGTAAATACCCTGCGAGCCCTGGTGCTTGCCTTTCTTGCCCACCCTCACGCTGCGTGGCAAAAGGCCGAGCTGCACGTACTTGCGCAACGTGGCCTCGCTCAGCGAGAGGTCGTGCCGCGCGAACAGGTCGAGGATCTCCGCCGACGTCAGGCCGTCGGGATGATCTGCTTCGAGCTGCTTGAGCGTGCGTTCGTCGATCACGGTGGGTCTCGCCGGCGGCTGGGGGCCGCCCTTGGTGAGGCTGAATGTATTCTACTCAGTGGATCGACCAAAGCAGTTTATCCGCAAAAATTTGCGGCAGTTCTTGGACAGCTCCATGGACGCGGTTTGCTCACCAAGGGCGGACATTAATTGTCACAGACAACGCATTGTCCATGGAGCTCATATAACGTCCATCGCACATGGAACTACACGCAAAACTGCTGGGTTTCTCGCGTCGCCCTGTCGCGCAGCGTGAGGCGCGAGCAGGTGACTCGGCGACCGATCTCTTGGCCGCGCTGGTTCAGCGGAGCTAGCCCGCGTGTACCTGAACGCTCGTGCGGTGAATCGCTGAACAGCGCGGCACTGTTCTCGGCCTTCCAACTGGCCTAGGCTCGGCCGGCGCGATGGAGGCGATGCAGCGAGACGTGACGGCGAGCGGGGTTCGTGTCCGCGTCGCCGAGCGCGGCGACGGGGCTCACGTCTTGTTGCTGCACGACCTGTTCGTGGACGGCACGAGCTGGAGCGACGTGGGCGGAGAGCTCGCGCGCGACTTCCACGTCGTGGTCCCCGACCTGCCCGGCTTCGGTTCGAGCGAGAAGCCCTCCCCCACTCGCTTTCCATACGGCGTCGACGCGTTCGTCGAATCGGTGGCCGATCTCTACGCCGGGCTGTCGCTGGGTCGAGCCGCGGTCGTGGGACATGGTCTCGGCGGAGCCATCGCGCTTTCGCTCGCGGCGCGCCATCCCGAGCTCGTCGCGCGGCTGGTGCTGATCGACGCGCTGTGCGGACCGATCAGACCTGGGCTGCACGGGCGCATGGCGCTGCTCCCGCTGTTCGGCGGCTTCGTGCTCAAGCAGCTCTGGAGCCGCTCGGTATTTCGCTCGTTCTTCCGCGAGCGCATGCTCTCTCCAGGCGCGAGCGTGCCGAGCGAGCGCATCGACGCCTATTACGACGCCTTCAGCGCCCCGGAGGCGCGCGGCAGCGCGCTGGCCACGTTGCGCTCGATCAGCGACACGCGCCCGCTCGCCGCTCAGACGGTGCGAATCAAGGCGCCGACCCTGGTCGTGTGGGGCCGGCAGGATCGCATGGTGTCGGCGAGCTTTGGCCAGCGCCTGGCCAGGGAAATTCGCGGTGCGGGCTTCGAGCTCCTCGACGCCGGACACTCGCCTCACGAGGAGCAGCCGGACCGCGTCGCGAGCATCGTCGGCCGCTTCTTGCGCGCGCGCTAGGCGACGTTCGTC
Organism: Polyangiaceae bacterium; assembly: GCA_035539475.1. Lineage (GTDB taxonomy): Bacteria > Myxococcota_A > Polyangia > Polyangiales > Polyangiaceae > PMG-095. The sequence continues at coordinate 75 of DATLIL010000342.1, read as the reverse complement.
ACTCGTTCGGGAACGAGGCGGTCGGCGGCTTACCACCGGCGGCGGGCACTGGAGCGGGCCTGGGCGACGCTGCGG
>DATLIL010000341.1:0-2129 GCA_035539475.1 Polyangiaceae bacterium | reverse complement strand
GTAGCCCTCCGAGCCGAGCCCGGGCACGACGTCGAAATCGATCCCGGGACGCCACGGGTCACGCGCGGCTTTGAGCACGTCCTGCCCGCCTTCGAAGTAGCCCTTGGCCCAATCGCCCATCACGAGCATGGCCGCCTCGTCGCGATAGACCTGATCAGCGGCCGCGCCCCAATCCGCCTCGGCGTCCGCGACGTTCGAGCACGACAGCACCTTGGCCAGCTCTTCGAAGAACGGCCGAAGCTCGGTCTCCGGCGATTCCAGCCTACCCTGCAGGAAGTCGAGGTAGAACTCGCCACCGTACAAGGCGGGCATCAACGTCTCGAAGGCGACCAGGGCGATGACCCAATCGGCGGCCGGCACGGCGAGCGGCACCACGCCTTCGGCCTGCAAAGTCGAGCACGCCGAGTACAGCTCAGCGAGCGTGCGAGGCGGCTCCAGCCCGTGCTCGTCCAGGAGCTTCACGTTGTAAAACAGGTTGTTGTCCCGCTCGATATTGACGGGCACTGCGTACACCTCGTCGTCGAGGCTCAAGAGCTCGGTGACGACGGGAGGGAAGACGTCTGCCCAGCCGTTTTCTTCCCACAGCGCCGTGATGGGCTCCATCTTGTCGGCTTCGACCCAGCTCATGATGTCGCTGCCGGAGATGGCGTGAAACGTGTCCGGTGGATCTCCAGAGAGGATACGATCACGCATCCGTGTGCGCACTTCGCCCGGCTCGCCCTCATTGCCCGGGATCACCTGCACGCCGGGCTCGGCTCTGTTGAACACGTCGATCAGCGCGTCGAGGGCCCCCAGCTCCCCGCCTTTGTTCCACCACGTGATGACCTCGAGGGTCTCATCGCCGGCGTTCGAGTCATCGCCAGGGAGATCCGCCGAGCAGCTCGGGAGCAGCACCGCAGCGAGGGCTAAGGCGACGCAAGATGAGGTCGTGGTTTTCATCGCGCTCAGGGGTGGCACACCCGGTCGACGCAGGTGCCAGCGCACGGTTGGTTGCAGCCGCCACAGTGCTGGGAGCTGGTCCGCACGTCGGTCTCACAGCCCGTGCTGTAGCGCTCGTCGCAGTTCGCGAACGGCGCGCTGCAGTACACGATTTGACATTCGCCCTTCGAACAAACCGCGACGCCATTCTCGGCGCCGCAGCGGTTTTTGCAGCTGCCACAGTTCGTTTCGTCGCGATCGACGTCGGCCTCGCAACCGTCACCCTCGTCGTCGTTGCAGTCCTTGTAACCGCCCTGACACGAGGTGACCGCGCATTTCTTGTCGTCACTATTGCAGTGGGTGGTCGCGTTCGAGAGCGAGCAGGGCGCGCAGCTCGCCTCGCCGCAGCCGTAGCTGGGATTACTCTTGCTGACGCACACCACTCGGTTCTTGGGGGAGAGGCGATCCGGGCAGACTTTTTCATCGTCTGCGCAGTCGAGGGCTGCCGCGCCGGCCTGAAGCTCGTCGGTATCCACGGCCAGCGAGCACGACGCAGTCAGCACGACGGCCAGCAGAGTGAGCAAGGCGGCTCGTGACGCCCGCAGCGCCCGCCGAAGCATCAGAACGAGCCTCGCATGCCCAAGAGCGCGGCGTCGCCACCCGCCGCCAGAGACAGCGTCGTGTGCTGGCCGAGCGGCGCCACTTCCGGCCGCCACACGTAGGACAGCAGGGCAGCAGCGCCGGCAGCCACGCTCAGCCCGAAGAACACGTCCGCCGCGATGGCCTTGTTCTCGATCGAGGCCACCTCGTGATCGGTGCAGTACGGGGAGCAGCCGCCATTGTTCAAGGACTTGGCTTGCTCGGCGCGGTCCGAGAGCGCCCAGCTGCCCAGCACCAGCCCCCCCGCCGCGAACGCCAGCGCGGCTCCGCCCAGCACGATCGTCGTGGTCGGAATGGGACGAGGAGCGGGGGCGCTGGTGGGGGCGCCGCCGGCAGGCTCGTCCGCTCGGAGCAAATCGAAGCGCACCACGCGCGCCTTTTCGTGGGGCGCGAGTAGCACCTCGCGCTCCTGCGGCGGAGCGCCGACGGGCTCGACTCGAAAGTGGTGTGGGCCGGGGTTCAGCTCCAACCCGCGCCCCAGCACATCAGGTGATTGCAGCTGTCCGTCCACGAATAGGCGTGCTTCGACGTCCAGCTCGCCGCTTTTCACC
>DATLIL010000340.1:0-17031 GCA_035539475.1 Polyangiaceae bacterium | reverse complement strand
GCTGCCTTCGAGCACGGCGCGCAGGCGCACCACGGCGAAATCGACGAACGCACGGCAGCGCTTGGCCGCGCGCGAACCCTCGAGATAGACGACCTGCACGGGCGTGGCGTCGCGCCGAAGCTCGGGCAAAACCTCGACCAGCCCCCCCGAGCGGAGGTGCTCGGCCACCTGGTACGAGAGAGCCCCGGTGATGCCGTGACCGCCGAGCGCCGCGACGATCGCGACGTCCGGCGTGTTCACCACCAGACGCACGCGCGGGCGTACCGTGACGCTGCGCTCCCCGTCGTCGAGTCGCCAGTACTGCGAGCCAATGCCCCGATCGATGTCGATGCAGTCGTGTTGCTCGAGGTCCGTGGCCGAGCGGATTTTGCGGTGCTTGCGCAGGTACGACGGCGAGGCGATCAGAATGCGGCGTACGCTGCCCACCCGCACAGCGGTGAGCGAAGAATCCGCCAGGTGCGCGATGCGCACGGCCACGTCGATGCCCTCCTCGGCCAGGTTGACGACGCGGTCCACGAACAGGCCGCGGCCGACGACCCCTCGATGTTTTGCGAGGAACTCGCAGAAAATGGGTGCGACGTGCAGGCGCCCGAACATCGTCGGTGCCGTGACCGACAGGGTGCCGCGAAGCTCACCGTGAACACCGGCCGCGGAAGCCTCGGCTTCGGCGAGCTCGGCCAGGATGCGCTTCGCGTCGGCGAGGAAGCGCTCCCCAGACTCGGTGAGCCGGACGCTGCGCGTGGTCCGACTCAGCAAACGGGCGCCGACGTGTTCTTCGAGCGCGGCGATGGCGCGCGTGACCGCCGGCGGTGATAGCCGCAGACGTCGGGCAGCGGCCGCGAAGCCACCGTTCTCGGCCACCGCGACGAATACCGTCATGTTTTGCAGGCGGTCCACGGATTATTCCCCGAGGTGGAATGGTCAGTTGTGAACAATGACTGTTCTCTTTGTCACGAACAAGAATCACATTGTTTTGCCATGAAACAAGCCCTCCGTTTCTACCGTCATCCGATTTCCGGGCACTGCCATCGGGTGGAGCTCTTCCTCTCGATCCTGGCGCTGCCGGTCGACGTCGTGAGCGTGGACCTGCAAAGTGGTGAGCACAAGAAGCCGCCCTTTCTGGGCAGGAACCCGTTTGGACAGGTGCCGGTGCTCGAGGACGGAGACCTCACGCTGTGCGAGAGCACGGCGATCCTCGTCTATCTGGCGAAGAAGTACGACCCTTCCGGCCGCTGGCTGCCCGAGGATCCTGCGACCAACGCTCGCGTCATGCAGTGGCTCGCGCTCGCGACAGGTCCGCTTTCGCAAGGACCGGCTGCCGCACGCGTCCACCACCTGCTCGGTCGTCCCGCTGATCTGCCGCGCGCGGAGGCGCTGAGCGAGCAACTGTTCGCCGTTGCCGACGCCCAGCTCGCAAGAACGAGCTTCCTGGTCGGTAACGAACCGACCCTCGCCGACCTGGCTCACTACGCCTACACGGCTCGCGCGCCCGAGGGACGGATCTCGCTCGAGCCGTACCCCGCGCTCAGGCGCTGGCTCGAGCGGGTCGAGGCGCTGCCGGGCTTCGTTCCGATGCAGCAGTTCGCGCCCCTCCGCTGAACGGGATACGTCCGATGAGCGCACGCACCCTTGTTCCCGGCTGGCCCCACGCTGATTCTCCGTTCCATGCGGGGGAGCAGGCGGTTCAGGCTCGTACCGGTATGCGCGAGCGCATGGACGGAGTGGGGCGGCGTCTGGTCCGTGACTTCATGCCCGACGAGCACCGTGAGCTCTTCGAAAGGCTGCCCTACCTCTTCGTTGGTAGCGAGGACGGCGAAGGGCTCGTCTGGGCGTCGATGCTCACCGGCGCGCCCGGCTTCGTTCACACGCCCGATGCTCTAACGCTTCGGATCGACGCTGGCCGGACGCTCGCGCCGCCTCTCGACACGCTTCACGCGGGGGCCAAGCTCGGCTTGCTCGGGATCGAGCTTTCGACCAGACGGCGCAACCGCGCCAACGGCGTGGTGCTCGAGAAGCATGACAAGGGCTTCTCGATGCACGTCGAGCAGTGCTTCGGGAACTGCCCGCAGTACATTCACGCACGAGACGTGGACTCCGACGTTTTCGTCCCTGCGGAGCTCGCCCGAGAGGGAACGTATCTGTCAGCGGCGTCGCTCGCACTCGTGGAGCGCTCCGATACGTTCTTCATCGCCACGACGTCGGGCAGCGGCGATGGCCCCAGTCATGGCCTGGACGTCTCCCACCGTGGCGGTCCCGCGGGCTTCGTCGGCGTTGCCTCGAGCGGCGGCGGGACGGTGCTCTACTGGCCCGACTACCGCGGCAACTCGATGTTCTGCACGCTGGGCAACCTCGAGCTCGATCCGCGCGCGGGGCTGCTCTTCGTCGACTTCGCGTCGCACGCCACGCTGGCGCTCACTGGTCGGGCCACTATTCACGAGTCGGCAGAGGGGCGTTACCTCCGCTTCGAAGTCTCGCGTGGCTTTCTGGCCAGAGTCCGCGGCGGAGTTTCCGGGCCCATGTAGCGGCTGTATACTGCTGGCGGATGCACGCCGCACGGTTGCCGTTCCGGTGGTGGACGCGACCCTGGTCGTGTGCGGCGCTGCTCTGTCTCGCGAGCTGTGCCGGCGGCGGGCAACCCGAGAACACCCTGACTCCTGCCGCGAACGCCGGTGGCAGCGGCGGACAAGAGCTCGACTGCGCTCGGACGGACGTGGCCGAGGCGTCGCTGCGCCGGCTCACGCGCGAGCAGTTCGACAACACCGTGCGCGATCTTCTGGGCATCGCCGACGAGCCTTCGCTGCGCATCCCTCAAGACGAGAAGATCTCGGCGTTTTACAGCAACGCGATCGCGCCAGTGAATCGTCTGGCGGTGGAGCAGTTCGCGGATGTCGCCGACGATCTCGCCACGGTCGCGACCGCCGACGCCCAGGCGTTCGCGAGCTGTCAGCCCGCCGAGGACGAGGTGGCGTGTGCTGCGCGCTTCGTCGAGGAGTTCGGGCTGCGCGCCTTCCGCCGTCCGCTCGACAGCGACGAGCTGGAACGGTACGGAGCGCTGTTCACGGAGTACGCCGCGACGTCATTTGCCGACGGCATCCGGCGAGTGGTGGCGACCATGTTGCAGTCGCCGCATTTTCTCTACCACCTCGACATCGTGCAGAGCACCGATGAAAGCGGAGTCGCCGCGCTGGATGGTTACCAGCTGGCCTCACGGCTGTCCTACGCCTTGTGGCAGACCATGCCTGACGCCGATCTGTTCGCAGCGGCCGCTGCCGGCGAGCTCGCCACGCCGGAAGGGCTGCGCGAGCAGGCCGAGCGCCTGCTCGCAGACGATCGCGCCGCCGACGCGATCGCTAGCTTTCACCTGCAGTGGCTGGGTCTCGATACGATCCGGGAGCTCGACAAGGACGACGCGCTCTTCCCCGAGTTCGACGCGTCACTGGCCGAGGCCATGCAGCGCGAGACCGCGCGTTTCGCGGACCACGTCATCCGGCGCGGCGACGGCAAGCTCACCACGCTGCTCTCGGCGCCGCTCGGCTTCCCCGAGGGCCCGCTGGCGGAGATCTACGGCGTCTCGGCGACGGCGAACCCCGAAGAACCAGTGATGCTCGATCCGACACAGCGCGCGGGTCTGCTCACCCAGGCGGCGTTCCTCTCGACGCATGCGCATGCCGATCAGACCTCGCCGGTGCGTCGCGGCATCGTCATTCGCAAGAATTTGCTGTGCACCAACTTGCCGGATCCTCCGGCCGACGTCGACAACACGCCCCCCGAGCCCGATCCCAACGCCACCACGCGGCAGCGCTTTGCTGCTCACACGGGCGACCCGGCGTGTGCCGGTTGCCACCAGCTGATCGATCCCATCGGGCTCGGCTTCGAAAACTACGATGCGCTCGGTCGCTTTCGCGTCGAGGAGAATGGCGCTCCGGTCGATGCCAGCGGCGAGCTCACCATGGCAGGGGCGAGCAGCGGTGCCTTCAACGGTGCGGTGGAGCTCGCGCACCAGCTGGCAGAGAGCCCGGAAGTACGCGCTTGCGTGAGCTCGCAGTGGTTCCGTTTCGCGCTCGGTCGCCTCGAGCGTGAGCCCGACGCCTGCAGCATGCAGCGCCTGAACCAGGACTTTGCCGCGGCCGACTACGACGTGCGCGCCCTGCTCCTGTCGCTGGTCACCTCCGACGCCTTCCGCTACCGAAAGGCGGTCCCATGACCTTCCGCGGCCGAGGCCAGCCCGGTTTCGGGCGTCGCGCCTTGCTGAGCGGGCTCGCCGCGAGCCTGGGGGCCCTGCCCCTGGTCGGTGGCCGGCAGGCGCGCGGGCAAGAGCAGAATCGACTGCGCCTCATCCTCTGGTTCACGCCGCACGGCACCATCTACGACAACTGGAAGCCGAGCGGCGCCGGCAGCGAGTTCGAGCTCAGCCCCATTCTCTCGCCGTTGCAGGGCCACAAGGACAAGCTCGTGATCCTCGACGGCCTGCACATCAATCCCGAGGGTGTCGGCGCACCACACACCAAGGGCTCACCCCTGCTCTGGACCGCCTCTCCGCTGCTCACCGACATGACCTTCGAGCGCACGGACGGTGAGGGCGGCTTCTATCACGGCTGGAACAGCGCCCCGAGTGTCGATCAGGTGATCCTGCAGGCGCTGGGCTCGACCACGCCCTACCCGTCGCTCGAGTTCGGCGTGCGCTCGGGCGGCAATCACCCAGGGACGCGCATGATCTACAGCGCGGCCGAGGCGCCGCTCGCGCCCGAGACGGATCCCTGGGACGCGTTCGATCGGCTGATCGGTGATTTCGGCAAGACGGAGGAGGAACGTGCCCTGCAGCGCGTCGAACGCAGGAGCTCGCTCGACGTGGTCGCCAGCGAGCTCGAGGCGTTGCGAGGCAAGATCGGCAGCAGCGAGCGCCACAAGCTGGACGCGCACCTGACGGCGGTACGCGAGATCGAGCAGCGGCTGGAGGCCGATCCCATCCTCTGCGCAGGTCCCATGCTCGGCGATCGGGGCGACTCGAACGTGCCCGAGAACACGCCCGTGGTCTTCGATCGTATGAGCGAGCTCATGGCAAGCTCGCTTGCCTGCGGGCTCACCGACGTCGCCAGCATGCAGTACCGCGTGGGCGAGAACGACGGCGGCTACACCTACGATTGGCTGGGCATCACCAGCCTCGAACATCACCTGATGTCACACGAAGGCGACAGCAACGAGGCGGCGCGCGCCGAGCTGACCAAGATCTACACCTGGTACAGCGAGCGCTTCGCCTATTTCCTCGATCAGCTGGCGGCGATTCCCGACGGCGACGGCACGCTGCTCGACAACAGCCTGGTGGTCTGGGGCAGCGAGCTCGGCAAGGGCAACACCCACGACTTCGAGCACGTGCCCTTCGTCCTGGCGGGCGGCGCCGCCGGCAAGCTCGTGACCGGGCGTTACCTCACGTACGGAGCCGTCGAGCACAACCGCCTGCTCGTCGACATCTGCCGTCTGATGGGCCACGACGTCGACACGTTCGGCCATACCGACGTCGGCCACGGGGGACTGAAGGGCCTCGTGCTCTGAAGTTCCGCGTCTACTCGGCGACCTGGTAGCGCATCGCGCGGAAGAAGGCTCGGTCGGGCTCGTCGACGTGGTTCCACGTCGGGTGTGCTCCAGCGGACATGAGGTCTCGCGGCTCGTTGAGCGAGACGCGCGCGTCGTCACCGTTGGGGTACGTGTCGAGAATCATGTCGAGGTTCCCTGCGTCGTCCGCGATACCACGATAGAAGAGCCCCGCCTCGCCGTCGGTCCACTCGGTGAAGGTGGCGTCGATGGCGAAGGTGGACACCTGGAACTGCTGGGTCGTGCTGTCGTAGGCGCCGAGCAGCGGAGCGCCGTTCTTGTCGTAGAGCCCGAGGTCGTAGACGGACGCATCCACCCATTCGCCCAGAACCGGACTGATCAGCTCGTTGGTCGGCGTGATGATCGGGTTCGACACGCCGTTCACGGCTCCCAGGCCGTGCATGGACTCGTGACGCAGCAGGCCCGCGTTCTCTGCTTGCTCCACCACGTTGAACGCGATGGCGAAGTCGTAGCCGTTGCCCGCGTCGTCGGCGGGCCCGTTGTGGTCCGCCTCGCCGAGGACGATTTCTCTCCAGGCAGGGACGGCTTGCATCGTCTTGCCGTCCACGGTCACCGGCGCGAAGGTGGCGTCGAAGTAAGTGTTGGCGTAGCCGGGATTGTCGTCGGTCAGGTACACCTCGATCGTGGCGTCCCAATCGCCCGACGTCCGAAGCGCCGCACTGAGCTCGCCGAACACCGTATCGACCATGGTGCGCGCCGCGCTGCTGGTCTCCCAGGCGCTCCCGATCTCGTAGTAAGGCACGAAGGTGACGCTGCCCAACGCGTTGCCGCCACCGCCGGTCCCGCCGCTGCCAGCACTGCCAGCACCACCGCCGGCGCTGCCAGCGCTGCCGCCGAGCCCGCCGCTCCCGCCAGTGGATCCTCCCGCCGATGTCCCGGCCGCGCCCGAGGAACCTGCGGAACCGCCGCTGCTCGGCCCACCCGCAGCTCCGCCGCCACCACTGCCGCCGGCACCCGGCGAAGGCGTGTGCCCGCCGTCTCCTTCCCCTCCTCCTCCGCACGCCATCAGCGCCAATGCGCTCACGGCCATGATGATGCGAGACACGAAACGGTAAGACGGCTCCGCGCTACGCCGAGCGAACAAGCATTTCATTGGCACACCCTCACGCCCTTGAATTCGTGGGGTACCACGAGCAGTTGTGTCCTGCCAGCGCCGCCCGGAGTAGTGAAAACGGCGCCACGACTCTGACGACTTTCGATCAAGCCTCTGCGCGGGTGCACGGGCTCGAAGCTCGCAGCGTTACCTTTTTTGCGCGTCGACCCCCTTGGCCGGCAACTATACGTCGGCGTGTCCAATCAGTCGGCTAGCCGCGCAGGGCGCATCATTCCGCTCCCACGGTCCCACGCGACCGATGCCGAGCTAGTGAGCGCGATTGCGGCCGGCGACCGGTCGGCTCTGGCGCAGGTCTGGGAGCGTTACGTCGACGATGTGCGCCTCTCGATCCGAAGCTCGCTCGGGACCGATCCCGCGGTCGACGACCTGGTGCAGGAGGTGTTCCTGGCATTGTTTCGCCGGGCCTCGCAGCTGCAAAACCCGCGCGCGCTGCGGGCGTACCTGCTCGGTACCTCGCTGCGCATGGCGGCCTTCGAGATCCGCACGCGTCGTCGCCGCGTTCGCTGGCTACGTCTCACGTCCACCGGTACGCTGCCCGAGGTTCCCACGACCCTGACGGCGGACTCGCGCGATGGGCTTGCGGTGCTCAGGCACGTACTGCAGCGCGTGCGCGAGCTGCCGAGAATGGCGTTCGAGCTGCGCTACGTCATGGACCTGTCCCCGCCCGAGGTCGCCCTGGCACTGAACGTCTCCGAGGCCAAGGCGCGTCGTGCCATCACCGAGGGACGCGAGCGCGTGCTCGAGCTCGCACGTCGCGAGCCGTCGCTCGCTCCGTACGTGAGCTCGTTACCGGAGGAGGCGTCGTGAGCGACGAGGCAGCCGCACGTCGGCTGGGGAAGATGCTGCGTGAAGGCAGCGACTTGCCCGGGGCCGACTCAGGTCGCGATCCCGAGCTCGCCCGGCTCCTTGCCACCGTCAGCGCGCTCGAGTCGCCCGTACGAGCGAAGACGCGGCGCTGGCCGTGGGCCGCCGCCGCCGTGGCGGTCGTCGCCGCGGCGCTGGTGGTGCTCATGTTCGCCCGGCGGGACCTCAGCTACGAGGTGCAGGGCATGGCTCGCGTCGAGGCGCGCAGCGTCGCCGCCGAGTCGAGCGAACCGGTGCACCTGCGCTTCTCCGACGGCTCGACCTTCGAGCTCGCGCCGGGTGCGCAGGTCCGCGTCGGGGAGACCACGGCAGACGGTTCGGAGCTCGCGCTGCTGCGCGGAGCGATCAACGCGAATGTCGTCCACCGCGCGCGCTCGCGCTGGAGCGTCGCCGCAGGCCCGTTCGAGGTCGTGGTGGTGGGAACGCGCTTCGAAGCACGCTGGGACGCGGAGTCGCGGCGCGTGTCCGTGGAGCTGCACGAGGGCGCGGTCGAGGTGAAGGGTGGCGGTCTCAGCGAGCCGGTCGTGGTGCGTGCTGGGCAGCGACTCGAAGCGGGTACGGCCCGTGATGACTGGCGCCTCACGGCACTGTCGTCGAAGGCGCAGCCGCCCATGGAGCCTGCGCCCTCGGCCAGCGAGGCCGCCATCGCAGAAGTGCCTCCCCCCGCGGTGCCTGCACCGGTCGCGAGCGTGAGCTGGCCGGCGCTGCTCAGCCGCAGCGAGTTTGCGACGATCGTGGCGCAGGCCGAGGCCATGGGCATCGACCGCTGCCTGACGAGCTGCAGCGTCGCCAACCTGCGCGCCCTGGCGGACGCCGCGCGCTACACCGGCAAGTTCGAGCTCGCCGAGCGCAGCTTGCTTTCGCTGCGCAGGCGCTCGCCGGCGCAGGCGGCTGCCGCGGGCTTCTACCTCGGGCGGCTCTACGAGGCTCGCGGCCGCAAGACCGAGGCGCTGCGCATGTACGAAGGGTACCTGCTGGAGTCGCCGCGCGGCGATTACGCCAAGGAGGCAGCGGCGGGACGCGAGAGAATGCGGCGATGAGGAAGGCCGCGCCCTGGTGCCTGGCGCTCGCCCTGACCTTGCTCTCGAGCGTCGCGCTGGCGCAACGCATCGTGCTGCTGCGGCCGGGCTCGAGCGACGCCGCGCTGCTGTCAGCCTTTGCCCACCTGCAAGGCGAGCTCGGCGCTCACGATTTCGAGGTGGTGGTGGTCGACACCAGCGGCGATGCAACGCCCGACGTCCTGGAGCGCGCCGCCGAGCGTGAGGGCGCCGTGGCAGCCATCTCGCTCTTGCGCTCGAGCGACGTCGCGACCGCCGACATCTGGGTCAGCGATCGAGTCACCGGAAAGACGTCGCGCAGGACCGTCACGACGCCGCCTCGCCCCGAAGGCCCGAGTCTGCTCGCGGTTCGCGCCGTCGATCTGCTCCGCGCCAGCCTGCGTGAGTACGGCCCGCAGGCGAAGCCGCCGCCCGACGTGGTCGGCGCTGCTCCAGCCCGTGCACCCGCACGAGTGCTCGATTGGGCGGAGAAGACGGACGAGCAGCGCTTCGTGCTCGAGGCCGGCGTGGCCGTGCAAGTGTCGCCCTCCGACTTCAGCCCGGGCTACGGGCCAGCACTTGGCCTTGGTTACGATCTCGGGCAGCGGCTTGCGCTGCGCCTGACGCTGCAGGGCCCGCTGTGGGGCTCGCGCTACGACGGCGAGGCGTCGGCCAGGCTCCTTCAAGAGCAGCTCATGGCCGAGCTCGGCTGGCGTTTTGCGACTGCCGGTGCGCTCTCGTTCGCTGCCGGCGCGGCCGTCGGCGCCGAGCATGTCTCGGTGCAGGGCGAGGCGACGGCTCCCTACGAGCCCGAGGGCGACAGCGCCTGGACCGCGCTCGGCGGCGTCGGGCTCGGCGCGCACTGGCGGCTCGCCCGGGCCGCCGCGCTCTCGCTGCGCGCCCGCGCCCTGGCGCTCGCGCCGGAGCCGGTCGTTCAGGTCGGCGCCGACCGGGTCTCTTTCGGGCGACCCCTGCTCCAGCTCGCCGGAGGCCTCGATGTGTCGTTCTAGGAACGATACCTGCGCGCTGACTGGCCCCAGCGGCAACTATGAGAGCAGATGGCACGCAGTCCTCCTGCTCTCCGCCCTCAGCGCCGGCTGCGGCGAAGTTTCGCTCGATGCCACGCGGCCGAGCGCGGCGCAGGAGAACCGCTTCAGCGAGCCGTTCGATACCCTCGACCCGAACAACTGGGGCTGCGAGTACAGCTGTCCCACGGTGTCCGAGTCGCGAGCCACGTTCACGATCTTGCCCGGCGTGGCGCCACGGAACGAGGGTTCGTGGTCGAAGATCCACTACAAGCCGCAGCGCTTCACGGCTGGCAGCTTTACGGTGAGATTTGCGCTCGGGCCTCGCCCCAGCGAGCCCCTGTGGTGGGGCGTCGCGCTCTATGACGAAGGCCCCGAGCTCGACGAGAGCGAGTACAGCGAGATCTATTTCGGGTACAGGACCGACGGCAGTCTGAGCGACACACAGATGCTGCTCGAGAGCGCGCGTTTCGGTAACGCCACCGCCATCGAGATCGAGACGGGCGTCGATCTCTACGACGGCACCTTTCACACGGGCAGGCTCGTCTACGACTCGACACACATCGCGCTCTACCTCGACGGCGAGCTGCTCCAGACGATCACCGACACGGCTTTCATCCCCACGGCTCCGATGAGCCTCGTGCTCGGAACGCGCCTGGTCGAGGAACCCGTGCTCAGCGACCGCTTCGACGAGATCATCGATCACTGCGACATCGAGTGGTAGCCGCCACTCACCGAGTCAGGAGGATTCCGTGAATTCGAGAATGGCGAGCTTCGGCTCGGCTGTTTGCGCCGTACTCTGCCTTGCGAGTTGCACGGGCGTGATCGGCGGTGGAGAGAGCGAAAGGCCGGGCTCACCCGCTGCGACCGGCGATGTCCCCGGCGGGCACGTCGACAGCGACGGGGACGGTATTCCGGACGGCGAAGATCCCAGCCCCGGCCCGACCATCGATCCGGCGGACCCGAACGCCGCCGGCCCGATGCCGCTGCGGCGGCTCAACCGCCGGGAGTACAACAACACCGTCCGCGATCTGCTGGGCGTGACGAGCCGCCCGGCAGACGCTTTCTCCAGGGACAACGACGGCGACATGGGCTTTCCACGCGCCGGCATCGTTTCGATTCTCGACGCCGAGCTGCTGCAGCAGGCGGCCGAGCAGATCGTCGCCGGCATCGACACGAGTGCGCTGGCGCCGTGCGATCCTGCGAGCGGTGAGACAGCGTGCGCTCAGGCCTTCATCCAGAGCTTCGGGCTCAAGGCTTATCGCCGCCCGCTGCTGGCCGACGAGATCGAGCACCTGACGGCGCTCTACGACCAGGCGCGTGGCGCGCTCATGCTCGACTTTCGTGGCGCGCTCGGGGTTCTGGTCGAAGCCATGCTGCAGTCGCCGGCGTTCCTCTACCGCTGGGAGCTCGGGCCGACGCTCTCCACCATGGAGGGCGCCGTGGCCAAGCTCTCGCCTTACGAGATGGCGTCGCGGCTCTCGTACTTCATCTGGCGTTCGATGCCCGATCAATCGCTGTTCGACGCGGCGGCGGCGGCAGGCCTCGGCACCGACGTCGAGGTCACGGCGCAGGCCGAGCGCCTGTTCGGCGATGAGCGCGCGCGCGAGGCGGTGGCCTCGTTCTTCGGCGACTGGCTGCGCATGTCTCGCGAAGCCATCGAAGAGCGCGACAAGGATCCCGAGAGCTACCCGGAGTTTCAGGACGATCTCAAGGCAGCGATGGCGGCGGAGACCGACGAGTTCGTCACCAGCATCGTGTTCGACGGCGACGGCACGTTCCAGAGTCTGCTCACGTCCACGAGCTCGTCGGCGAGCGGACCACTGGCGACGCTCTACGGCGGCGGCGCCCTGAACGGCGCGCAGCGTTCGGGTCTGCTGACCCGCGCGGCCTTCCTCACCGTGACCGGCACGGCCAACGGCTCGAACCCAGCCAAGCGCGGTAAGCGCGTGTTCCAGGGCATGCTGTGCCAGGAGCTGTCCCCGCCGCCGGGCGTCGTGATCCCGCCGGCCGATCCGCCCGAGGCGGGCGGTACGACGCGCGAGCGCTTCGAGCGACACGAGGAGAACGCCTGCGCGAGCTGTCACTTCGTGCTCGATCCGCTCGGCTTCGCCTTCGAGCACTATGACGGCATCGGGAAGTGGCGTGACACCGACAACGGCGGTGTGGTGGACGCGAGCGGAACCATGCCGCTCGATGGTGCCGACGTGGCCTTCGACGGCGCCGTGGAGCTCAGCGCAGCACTGGCGAGCAGCAGCGAGGCGCGCGCCTGCTTTGCCAGGCAGTGGATGCGCTATGCGCTCGATCGGCTGGAGACGCCCTACGACGCAGGCTCCATCGACGGCGCCGTCCAGGCCTTTGCCGCCGCCGGGTACAGCATTCCCGCCTTGATCGTGGGCATCACGAACACACGATCGTTCCGCTACCGCATGCCGGCCGAAGGAGAGATCCTACCATGAAGAACGAGCGTTTCTCGCGCAGGGCGATCCTGAGGAGCCTCGGCGTCGGCGCCGCCTTCTTGCCGCTGCTCGGCTCGGAGAAGGCTCCAGCGCAGACGGCGAGCGGCTTTCCCAAACGTCTGGTCACCGTGACCTGGTGCAACGGGCTGGTGCCAGACGACTTCTATCCCGCGGGCAACGAAATCACGATCGGCGAGACGCTGGCCTCGCTCGAGCCGTGGAAGGACAAGCTCATCATCATCGAGGGCCTCGATTGCAAGGTCATGTCGGACTACCCGGATCGCAAGTGGGACGGCCACTACACTTATCCCACGCTGCTCACCGGTACCGCCGACCCCGGCTTCGAGGTATCACGTGCGCTCGGTCCGTCGATCGATCAGTTCATCTCCGACGAGATCGCCAAGACGGTCAATCTGCCGGTGCCGCTGATCAACATCGGCGTGCGCTCACCCGACGATCGCGATCCCACGAGCTGGCGCGGCAAGGACCAGCCGAACACTCCGGAGAGCGACCCTCAGCGCCTGTTCGACAAGCTCTTCAGCGGCGCGACCATGCCGGTCGAGACGATCGACGCGCTGCGCCTGCGCCGGCAGAGCGTGCTCGATTTCGTGGGCAGGGAGCTCGAGGGCTTTGGCAAGAACCTCGGCAGCGAGGACCGCTTCAAGATCGACTCACACCTGCAATCGATCCGCGAGCTCGAGAAACGCCTGCAGAGCAACGCCGCGCCCGGCGCTGGCTGCATGCCGCCCGCGCTGACCCAGGGCGACGATACACCCACCTTGATGAAGAACATGTTCGACCTCGCCGCGGCCGCCCTGATCTGCGACTGCACGCGAGTGATCAACATCGACCTCTACTCCAACGGCGGAGGCGACGGAAACTCGTTCTCCTGGCTCGACATCAACCGCGACTATCACACGGTGGCCCACGACGGCAGCGCCGCCTACGACGAGAAGCGAAAGATCGACGCCTGGCTCTTTTCGCAGGTCGCCGGTCTCGTTCAGCAGCTGGCGAGCACGGTGGAAGGCGAGCAGACGGCGCTCGACAACTCCGTCATCCTGATCGCCAACGACATGGAAGAGGGCGCGTCGCACAGCGTCGATCACATCCCCTTCGCCCTGATCGGGAGCTCTGGCGGTTACCTCAAGACGGGGCAGGCTCTGAACCTCGGCGGTGAGGCGCACAACCTGCTCCTGGCCACGGTCTGCAACGCCATGGACGTGCCGGTCACCGGCTACGGCGAGAACTACTCGGGCACGATCCCGCAGATCGTGGCCTGATCAGTGTATGCTCCAGCTCGACATGAGCGACGACGTGGCGCGCGCGGTCAAGCTCTGCCGCCTGGGAGTGAGCATGGCCGAGGCGGCGCGTCTCACCGGAGTTTCGCTGGCAGCGCTGCGCAAAGGGAAAAAGACGCTGCAGCCGAGCGTCACGCGCGACGACCTGATCCTCGCAGCGCTGACCGAGAACGGGACCCGCCCCGAAGGAACGCTACCCGCGCTCGACGGGCTGGCTGCCTGGATCGACCACATGAATCACGACGGCACCACGGCCGGAGAGCTCGAGCGCGACCTCTTGCGACTTACTGCCGATGGTCTGATTGCGGTCGAGAATGGTCGTTACCGCCTGCTCCGCCCGTGGCCGTGACGACGCTCGTGTCCAGCCACGGCTTCAGGGCGTCGAAGCGCTCGGCGACACCGAGCAGCGTGGAGCGCCAGAAACACGCGCCCGGGCGTCGCTTCTTGCAGTCGGCGGGGCGCTCGAAATCGCCAGAGCAAGCCTTCTCGAGCGCTCGCTGTACGGCGACCGGATCAGCGCCGTCGGCGAGCTGGCAGACGGCTCGGCTGTACGTCTCTTGCTCGTCGACGAGTCCGTCAGCTGCGCGCACCACGAGCTCGCCGCGGCGCTTCTCACAGCTCGCTTCTCGCCACGCCCGCGCGCGCGGGGTCTGCAGCGAAAAGCGATTCGGGGCGACGCGCTCCAGCAAGAGGCTAGGCGCGGAGATCTGTGCCGCCACCCAGGCCTCGAACTTGTCCGGCGGCTCGCAGCCCGCGGCGTTGACCGTGGTGCCGAACTCGAGCAGCGCGTCCAGACCACGCGTGGGGTCCCCCGGGACGAGGTCGTCGAACGGCAACATGGTTTGCTCACCGGTCGGCTCGAACAGGAAGAGCGTCACCCCGTCACCTACGCCCTCGGGGTGTTCCCAGCCGCGCGCGACGATCGCCTCGACGACGCCGTCGGCGTCCAGATCTTCGGCCGCCATGCGCGTGGTGAACTGCAGATCGAACTCGTCCCAGCGTTCGCTGACCGGTAGCGGCTTGTCGGCTCCCGCGCGCGGCACGAACCACAGGCGGTACGCGCAGATCCCGTTCGTCGTGGCGGCTGGTACGAAGAAGCCCGTGGGGGTTTCCAGGCAACGCACGTTCTTCACGGTCCCGGCGGCACAAGTCTCGTAGCTCGACGCATCGGCGCCGCCGTGCGCTTCCCTGACGGCTGTGATCCCCGCGCTCTCGAAACGCCCGCAGCCGTCAGTCGTTCCCGAGTCGGGGGCGAGCGGCGCGTCGCGCAGCGCGAGCAGGTCTTCGGTAGTCTTGGCCAGCTCGGCGAGGAGCGCTGGGTCCGGCTGCGGCGGAGCAGCGCTGGCGGAGGGCAGCGCGCTGAGCAGCGAGAGGGCGGGCACCTGACTCGGCGCTGGCTCGACCGAAGCGACCAGTTCCGGTCGGACGACTCCGGGCAGGCGTATCGGCTGCAGCAGTTGCCCCGCTCCGAAGCCCAAGCCGCAGGCGAGCCCGATCAGCAGCAAGCCGCCGACGACCCAGCGTGCCTTGGACTTCGCCGCCATCTTCTGCCTGGCACTAACCCAAGCGCGCGCCCCCGTCACGGGCCGGCGAATGCTATAGGCCGCCCACGGTGTTTTCGATCGTCTACCTACACGGATTCGCTTCGAGTCCACAATCGAACAAGGCCCGCCTGTTCGCGGACTACTTTGCCAGCAAGGGAGTGCCGTTCGCCGCGCCGGACCTGAATGCGCCTGCCTTCCGCTCACTCTCGCTGACGCGCAGCATTCAAGCCGCAGAAGAGGCCTCGCGCGGCGCTTCGCAGGTGTGTGTGATCGGCTCGTCGCTCGGCGGCTATGCTGCCGCGTTCTGGGCGGCGCAACGCGAGGCCGAGGGGCGCCCGCTACGCGCCGGCATGCTCATGGCGCCAGCCTTCGGGGCAGACCGCCTGTGGCGCGCCGGTGTCGGTCCCAAAGCACTCGAGCGCTGGAAGGAGTCGGGCGAGCTCCCGCTGCGCGGCCGCGACGGAAGCTGGCTGTACGGTCCGGAGTACCCCGTGCTCGACTACGACTTCTACGTCGACCTCGAGCGCTGGGCGGCGACGCCGCTCGAGCTCTCGACGCCGCTGCTCGTGTTCCACGGCGAGCTCGACGAAGTGGTGCCCGTGTCACACAGTCGCGAGTTCGCGAGTGGTCGCAGCCACGTCACGCTCGAGGTCTTCGCCGAGGGCCAGCACAGTCTCGAAACCGAGGCGCCGCTCATGGCAGAGAAAGCCTGGCAGCTCTTTCAGCAGGCCTGACGCAGATCACTCAGCTCGAAAGATTCGTGTGCGAGCCGAACACGCAGCGAAGCGCGTGAATTCTGAGCCACAAGCCGCGTTGCTCCCATTGAAGAGCAAGGCGGCCTGTCCAGCCGTCTCGAACCCTCGAGGCGAAGAATGAAACTTTCGCGCGTTCAATTCTCAATTTGCATCACCACGTCTGCGGTCGCGGCCCTCTTCCTCGCCGCCTGCAGCGCGCCGGGCGAAGAAACGACCCCTGGGGTCGGAGGCTCGGGCAGTGGAGGCGCAGGCGCGGGAGGAGCCGCCGCGGGAACCGGCGGAGCTGTTGCGGGCACGGGTGGAACCACGGCAGGCGCCGGAGGAACCACGGCTGGCACGACGGGTAGCGGCGGCGCGGCCGGTAGCGCTGGAACGGCTGGCGGCGGCGGCAGTGCCGGCAGTGCTGGCAGCGGCGGCAGTGCCGGTAGCGCTGGCAGCGGCGGCAGTGGCGGCAGCGGCGTTGGCCCGTACGGCCCCGTCAGTTGCCAGCCCGAGTTCGAGACCGTCTGTAAGCCGCCCATCCAGTACACGAACGAGGAGCCGACGCAGGCTGCGCTGATCGACCAGCTCTACCCCAACGGCGAGCTCGAGCCGTTCTTGCAGGACATCCTGTGCTCGGTTTGCTCGGTTCTGTACCGCAGCGCCGACGAGGTTCCGAGCCCGCCCAATCCCGTGAAGCTGGTGGTCCGGAACATCAGTCCGCCCGCGCAGGCCGGCGGCGACCAGATCGAGCTCGACTCCGACCACGTCGAGAACCAGGAAGGGAAGTCCGAGGAGCTCCAGCGCATCGAGATGCGGGGCGTGCTGTTCCACGAAGCCGTGCACCTGTACCAGTACTACGGCACCGGCGGCACGGGCGAGGGCAACGCCGATCATGCGCGCATCCGCATGGGACTGTACGAACCGGGGCGGCGCAACAGTGGAGGGTCGTGGACCGACCCGTACACGACTTCGGGCTTCTTCTTCTCGTGGCTGGCCGGCCCCTGCGAGTATCACAGCGACAGTCACGACCCCTACGACGTCGACCTGCCCTACAAGATCAACAAGAGGGTGGGCGAAGCCGAAGACAACGGCGACGACGTTCAGCAGGCGGTCGCCGATCTCCTCCAGGAGCTCTACGGCAGCGACGTCAACACGCTCTGGAACGAGTACCAGAACGCCATTCAGTAGTGGCTCGCTTCGGCGGTTGTGCCACTTGCGTGGATGACAGCGACTGCGACTACGCCACGAGCGACGGCGGCCTTTGCATCGAAGGCGCCTGTGGTTGTCGTACCGTCGACGACTGCACTCAATACACCCCACCCGGAAACCTGACGCTCGCTTGC
>DATLIL010000339.1:0-5760 GCA_035539475.1 Polyangiaceae bacterium | reverse complement strand
GGCGTTGCCGACTGCTTACTGGCGTGATGGGCCGTAAGCCCCGTGGGTTTTCCAGTCAGACTCGGGCGCTGACCCTTCGGAGTCTTCCGAGTCTGCGGGAGCTTCCGAGTCTGCCACCTGCTCTTCGCTGTCCGCGCCCGTGCACTCGATCTCCATCTGCCCGTTGTACGTGTGCATGGCCCAACCGGACTGCGACTTGTTCCCGAAGTTGTTCCCCACGTTGTCCCCGAAGTTGGTCGGCGGGTACACGCCGCGCGAGCTATCTCGCTCGAGGACCTTGAAACCGTCCGGGCAAACTCTCATCGCCTCGTCCAGGCACAGATCGCTGTCCTGCGTGCACTCGATCTCGTAGCGGCCCCCAAACCTCGGCCGCGAGCTTGCGCTAGCGCACCCGAACGCAAAGAGGCTCAACACCAGCACCAGCCGACCCAACGGACCTCTTCCCGCCATGACGGAGATTGAAACAGCGGGCCGACTTGGCGTCAAACCCGGGCGAGTGGGGCACTCCACTGCATGGGTTGGGGTTTGCTGGGGAGCACGTTGCCGTTTGCCTCTCATTTACGACACGTGGCAGCGCGAGCTTCTGCCCCGTCGTGCCACGCTCGTGTCATCTCGGCGGCTTCGGGGTTGCTCGTGTCCTCGAGGGGTCGCATGGTTCGACACGATGACTGACCCCTTCCGGTACATTTCCTATGTACCCGCTGGCGCGGTGGTCGAGCACGGCGTCGAGATCGTGCTCGGCCGGCGAATGATCCCGGTTGCGGCCGGTGCCACGCCGGAAGAGGCAGCGCGTTTCGCCGACGACCTCAACGACGTGATGGTCTTCGACTCCGCTACCGGGCGCTTCGTGCTGAGCGCGCATCATCCCGCGCTGTCGCCGCCGTCCAGCAACGTGCACTGAACGGCGGCGGGCGGGGACGCGCTCACTTGTTGACGATGAAATTCTTCTCGCCGCGCTCGAAGAAGCCGACGATCTGACGGGCTGCGGCCAGACCCGCGTTGACGTTCGCCTCTTCGGTTTGGGCGCCCATCTTCTGTGGCGTCACGTAGACGCGCGCGTCGTACTTTTCCTTGATCGCGGCAGCGGTCGCGTCCGAGGGCGGGATGTCGGAGATGTACTTGATGTCGCCGCGCTCGCCGAGGACCTCGAGCAGCTCGGCCTCGTTGATCACTTCCTTGCGCGCGGTGTTGATCAGCGTGCCGCCCTTGGGCATGAGCGAGAGCAGCTTCTTGCCGATCGAGTTCTTGGTCTCGGCCGTGGCCGGGATGTGCAGCGAGACGTACTGCGAGCGCTTGTACAGCTCCTCGACGGAGCCGACCGGCTCGGCGCCGGCTTCCTTGATCGCTTCCGGCGTCACGAACGGGTCGTAGGCGTAGACCGTCATGCCGAAGCCCTTGGCGATGGCAGAGACGGCGCGGCCGACGGCGCCGAAGGCGTGCAGGCCGAGCGTCTTGCCGCGGAGCTCCGCGCCGGTCTTGCCGTTGAACTTGCCGCGCGCCACGTAGACCATCATGCCGAACACGAGCTCGGCGACGGCGTTGGCGTTCTGGCCCGGCGTGTTCATCGCGGCCACGCCCTTGGCCTTGGCGGCGGCGCAGTCGATGTTGTCGTAGCCGGCGCCCGCGCGCACCACGAGCTTGAGCTGCTTGGCGGCGTCGAGCACCTCCTGGTCGACGATGTCGCTGCGGATGATGACGGCGTCGGCGTCGGCAATGGCCTCGAGCAGCGGGCCCTTACCCTTGTACGACTCGAGCACCTTGGCGGTGTAGCCGGCTTGCTTGATGATGCCGACGACCTCGTCGCGGGCGGCTGCAGAGAAGGGCTTTTCGGTAGCGAGCAATACGGTCTTGGACAAGGTGCACCTCGGGTGAGTCTTCGCGCGCGAACGCTCCTGGCTCGCGCGTGCCAGTGACTAGCCGCTCGTGCGGCCCGGGGCAAGGCGCTCCGGGCTAGGCCCGGCCCAGCTGCTCGAAAGGCCCCTGTACCGCGACGGTGAGACCGTCGCCCTGCAGGTTGAAGAACAACGTCTTACCGTCGGGCGCGAAACAAACCCCGGCGAGCTCGGTGTTGCTCTTGGCGTTACGCGCCACGTCGAAGATCCTGCCGCCGGGGGTGAGTGCGCGAACGTACTGTTCGCCGTAGCCATCCTCGGCCATGTAGACGTCACCCCAGGGCGCCACGGTGATGTTGTCCGGGTGGTCCAGGACGGTCTCGCCCGGGGACGCGGCAACGAGCTCGACGGTGGCCCCCCGGCCCAGGCGTTCGGGCACGACCTTCAAGATCTGACCCAACGCGGCGCGACCGCCGATGGTGGCGCAGACGTAGACGCTGTCGTCGCCGAACCAGATGCCCTCGCCGCGGCGAACGACGGCGGCTCCGAGAGCCTGCGCCTGGTGCCTGAGCGAATCGTCGCTGGAGTCGGGCTCACGCAGATCGACCCAGTCCGCCGCGAGCTTTTTCCCGGGCGTGTCCAGCTCTCCGAGCTCCGCCCGCGCCGAGCTGGTGACACGCAGCGCCTGGAGCTTGCCCACGAAAGGCTGCGCGCGATCGCTCGGCAGGAAGCGGTAGAGGCAGCCATCGGGGCGGTCCTCCGTCAGGTACGCCGCGTTGGTCGCGGGGTCGATGCACACCGCTTCGTGATTGAAGCGCCCGTAGCTCACGATGCGCTCGGGCCTGGCGAGCTCGGCGGCGTCACTACGGCACAGAAAAACGTAGCCGTGGCCGGGCTCGGTGCTCTCCTCGCAGCTCAGCCAACCCCAGGGGCTTGGCCCGCCCGCGCAGTTTCGCATCGTGCCGGTCAAGACCAGGTTGCTCGAGACTCGCTCGAGCCTGACTGGGTCGACGACCAGGCGCGTCACCCCGCCGTAGGCGCGCGGATCGAAGGCGTGTACGGGCGCCGGACCAGAGTACGCACCCAGGGCCGACACGTGGTCGTTTTCGTGGTTGCGCATCAGCACCAGCGCCCCGCTCGGATCCTCGAAGCAGGCCATGCCGTCGGGGCGCGCCGGGACGCGGTAGCCGTCCGACATCGGTTCGAGCGCGCGTTCCAGGACGCGGTAGCGAAAGCCGGGGGGGAGATCCAGGATGCCGTTGGGATCGCGAACGAGCTGTGCCGGTTCGCCGAGCGCTGCCGGTTTCTGGCTGCCGCGCGCAAACACGAAGGGCAGGGGAGAGAGCGCAACGAGCGCCATTCCGCCGGCCTTCAGCATGTTTCGGCGCTTCACGCTTTCGTTTCCCATAAAAGTCCGCAGTTGCGCGGCCCGCTGACCGAGGGAGTTTCGCACGGCGGCCGGCGTTGACAAGGGTGCCTGCGAACGCGATGGTTCCGTCTCCGCGACGGAAAAAGGAGACGCACCATGGATTTCGAAGTCCCGCCGCTGCCATACGCGAAGGACGCTCTCGAGCCTGTCATGAAGCAGGAGACGCTCGAGTTTCACTACGAGAAGCACCACAAGGGCTACATGAACAACCTCAAGGGCCTGCTCGAAGGCAAGCCCGAGGCGAGCAAGTCCCTGGTGGACGTGATCAAGACGAGCTCGGGCGGGGTCTTCAACAACGCCGCGCAGGTCTGGAACCACACCTTCTTCTGGGACGGCATCAAGCCCGGTGGTGGCGGCGCGCCTCCGGCCGGTGACGCGGCCGACCTGATTCAGGGCCTCGGCGGCTGGGACAAGTTCCGAACCGACTTCATCACCGCCGGCATGGGCCGCTTCGGCTCAGGCTGGGCCTGGCTGGTGCTCGATCAGGGCAAAGGCGCGATCATCTCGACGCCCAACGCCGAGACGCCGCTGACGACGCCGCAAACGCCGCTGCTCACCGCCGACGTCTGGGAGCACGCCTACTACCTGGACCACAGGAACAACCGTAAGGGTTTCCTGGAAGTGTTCTGCGACAAGCTCATCAACTGGGACTTCGTCGTCAAGAACCTGCGCGCCGCCAAGTAGCGCACGCAACCAGCGAAAACGAAAACGCGCCGAGAGCGATCCCGGCGCGTTTTTCGTTTTGTCTCGAGCGGGCTCGAGTGATCAGAACTGGTTGGCGGGCTGCGGCGCAGCGTCCGCGACCTTGGTCGGCAGGATCGGCGCCCAGATCAGGCGCTCCATCAGCTTGTCGTCGATCAGCATGCCGCGGTCGCTGAAGTAGAGCGCGTTCTCGGTGCCGTCTTCGCGCCACTCACCGACGAAGAGGATGCCCTTGCCCTCGCCGTTGTAGCCGAGCTCGACGATCGCGCCCTTGATCCAGCGCGCACCGCCGGAGAACTCGAGCGTCTCGGGCAGGACGTAGAAGCCTTCGCTCGGCAGCTTCTTCAGCGTCTTGGCCCAACTCGGTGAGCGGAGCGGCGTCGTCGGCTCGCCCCAGAACCAGCGGTTGCGGCGGTTGTTACCAGGACGCACCACGAACTTGGTGCCTCCGTTGGCTAGTTGGCCGACGTAAACGAGCGAGCCAGCGGGGATGGCCTCCTCGTGACCGGGCAGGGCCTGGGTGGTACGGTAAAGACCAATATCGGGAAGATCGAGCATCAACACTCCGTCGAGCTAATGAGACAGGTCGCGCAATTTACTCCAAAGCGGAGGCTGCACAAGCCACGCCCTGTAATGCTCCGGAGTGCAGGGCTCCTGTGCGCCGTCTTCGTTACGATTTCGCTGTTTTCTTGTGGTCCCCGCAAGGGCGCGGGTCCAGCCGGGCCGCGGCCGAAGGGGCCCCTTGCGCTGGACGAGGCCAGGCTCTACGTGCTCGAGCTGATCAACCGCGATCGCGCCGAGGAGGGGCTCGAGCCGGTCGAGCTCGACGACACCGCCACCGAGGCCGGCCAGCGTCACTCCGACGACATGGCCCACCACGGCTTCACGGCGCACCTCGGCACCGACGGCTCGGTGCCCGAGCAGCGCTACAGTGAGGCCGGGGGGACCGACATGGCTCAGGAGAACGCTGCCTGCTTCTTCGACGCCGTGGAGCGACCGCTCGATCCGGAGCCGATGTTCTTGCCGGAGGAGCTCGAGAAGATCGAGTACGCCTTCATCAGCGAGGTGCCGCCCAACGACGGACACCGGCGCAACATCCTCAAGGCGATCCACAACAAGGTGGGCATCGGGCTCAGCAAACCCAAGGACGTGAAGGAGGTTTGCATGGCCCAGGAGTTCGTCGACGACTACGGCGACTACGGCAAGCTGCCCAAGAAGGCCAAGGTCGGCCAGGTCATCGAGGTGGAGGGGGAGCTCCGGGAGCCGATGCACTTCGGCGGCGTGGGGCTGGCGCGTATCGACCATGCCAAGCCGATCACCCCGGAGGCGCTCAACGGTACCGGCGGCTACACCTTCCCGTCGCCTTTCGTCGTCTACTTTCCGGCGGGCTACAAGACGCCCAAGCCGGTCGAGGTCGACGGCAAGCGCTTCCGCATCGAGATCCCGCTGACGGACAAGGGCCGCCCCGGCCGGTACGAGGTGAACATTCTGGCCGCGCCCGACGCCAAGGCGAAAGCGTTCGAGCCCATCGCGATCACGACCATCGACGTTCGCTGAGCGACGCTCTAGACTGGCGCCGTTTTTCCTCGGAGAGGAGCACGGCGAGCCATGGCGAAGGTCAACAAGAAGGCAGCGAAGGGTAAGGCGATCGGTAAGGTGACGGCCGCAGGCAAGGCGGCCAAGGCAACGGGGAAGGCGCCCCCGGCAAAGGCCGAAGCAAAGGCGAAGCCCGCCGCGAAGGCGAAGGCGAAGCCCGCGAAGCACGCTGCGAAGGCGAAGCCCGCGAAAGCGAAGCCC
>DATLIL010000338.1:0-4961 GCA_035539475.1 Polyangiaceae bacterium | reverse complement strand
TGGCCGCCGGTGCCGGTCATCAGGCGCACCGTGGCGCCCTTGGCCGTCAGCGCGGCGGCGATCGCCGTGCTCGAGTCGAACCAGTTGCCGCGGTCGTCGATGATGTCGTTGGTGCTGGTGACCATGCTGATGCGCAGGTCCTGCGCCGGACCGGCCGGGATCAGCGCCTCGAAGTCCGTGCCGTTGGCCTTGCCCGCGGGGAAGCTGCCGTTGTGGATGATGACCTTGCCGAACAGCTCCGGCCGGTACCAGCTCACGGCGAAGGCCTGCATCCCGCCGCCGCTGTAGCCGACCATGGTCCAGGCGTCGCGATCCTGGATCACGCTGTAGTTGGCGAGGATGACGTCGGGAATGATCTCGTCGCTGATGAAGGTGGCGAACTTGTCGTCCGGGAAGTCGAAGACGGCCTGGCGCTGGTCCTCGCAACCCGTCATGCACACGTCGATCAAGAGCGCGATCGTCGGCGGCATCTCGCCCGCGGCGATCAGGTTATCGAGCACGTGCTGGATGTAGTAGTTGGCGTCCGTGTAGTAGTCGTCGGAAGCGCCAAAGTAGTGGCCGCAGCCGTCCGGAACGACCATGAGCGGGACCGGCACGCTGGGGTCGTAACCCACGGGTACGTAGACGCGATGGGCGAACTCGCGCCCATAGACGGTGCTCGCGAACGGCGCGAGCTCGGTGATGGTGCCCGCGGCGACGCCGTCGACGGGGAAGGCCTCCGGGGGTCGCCCGTAGGGCTCGGGCTGCTCGTGGGTGCCGTCGCCCTCGCCGGTCGGCACGCAGGCGTAGAGGTCCGTCACGCCACTTCCGCCACTTCCGCCGCTGCCGGCGGTGGTGCCGGTGCCGCTCGATCCGGCACTGACGCTGCCGCCGTCACCCCCGGAGGGCATGCCGCCGGTGAGGCCGCTGCCGCCACCCGAGGCCCCCACGCCGCCTGAGCCGCCGCTGGCGCCAGAGCTTTGCCCGGCGCTGCCGGCGCTCGCCGCAGGGCCGCTCGGAGCGGCAGGATCGCTCGAACAGGCCCAGAAGAGGGGGAGGGTCAGCAACAGCCCGGCGCGAGTCTTGAGGCTCGAGTTCATTGGCCTTTCGCGGTTGGTGTCCGCGCGGCGCCGGAATCGTTCAGCGCTCGGGCGCCCCGAGCCGTCCAATCATCGCGGTCGTGGTCATGTGCTTGCTCCACACCTCCTGTGTACGGGCCGTGCCGCGAATTTGCGAAATAAAGCTCTGCCCTGCGGACATGGTCCAGGGCCGTTCAGCTGCTCGGTAACTTTGGCGTGAGAGCTCAGCGCTCGACGCGGCCGGGCGCGAGTCCGAAGGTGGCCTCACCGTCGATGTTCTTGCCAGCCAGCAAGCCTTCGATGACGGGCAGGATCTCGTTCTCGTAGGCGGGGCCGCCCCAGAAGTAACGAAGCTTGGCCTGCGCGTCGTAGAGGAACGTCGCGGGCAGCATGCCGGGCCAGCGTGGGTTCAGCGCGAGCTTGAACGGCTCCAGCGGTCGCGCCGCTATGTAACCCTCGAGAGTTATCTTGTGATCGCGCAGGAACGCCTCCGCTTGCGGACGCTCTTCCGGTTCGTCCACCGACACGAGCACGAACGCGACGCCTTGCGGCGCGAGGTTCTCGGCCATGGCCTGCAACATCGGGATCTCGCGCCGGCACGGTCCACACCAGCTGGCCCAGGCGTTGACGAGCGTCGCCTTCGCTCCCGAAGCGCGCACGCGCCGCAGGAGCTCCTCACCGCTGAGCGCCATCAGTCCTTCCGCGACCGGCGGCGCGCTGCTCACCGGTGCGGATTCTTGCGAAGCTGAGGGAGCGGCCTCGGGCGGCTTCTCGATGGGCGCCGTTTCGGAGCGACCCTTGCACGCCGAGACGGCGAGAATCGAGCCGAGAAGCAGTGCTCTTTGAGCGTTGGCGGTCATCGCAGCCAGGCTTTTAGCTGCATCCGCTTGCTTGCGCACAGCCCGGGCTTGAGTTAAGTACCAGCCACTCACGGATCGCGCTGGCCCTTTTTCATGCCAGCGGAAGAGCGTGATGACGCCGCGCAGGTGCGCCGCGTTCCGCCGTTCCGCCCCGCGGCAGCTGGATGGTCAATCGAAGCGCTCCCGAGCGCTGCCGCGAGAGAGTAGTTTCGTACAGTTTTGAGTTCTTTCAATCAGCGGCGTCGTCGCCGCGGTCCTCGAGGTGTGGCTCGTCCCGCCGACCATCACCAGAGCGCGCCCCATTCTTCTTCGCTAGCTCCCACCCCAGCGCCCCCGGCGGCGCCACCTTCGGCCGAGGAGCTCGCGGCCATCGCCGCTTCACCTTTCACGGCCCTTGGCCTGAGCCCCAGCATCGTTCGCGCGGTGGTGGGCGAGGGTTACGGCGCACCGACGCCGGTGCAGGCCCAGGTCGTGCCTCACGTCATCGAGCGCCGGGACGTCCTGGCCTGCGCCCAGACCGGCACGGGCAAGACGGCAGCCTTCGTGCTGCCGATCCTGGAGCTGCTCTCGCGCGAGAGCCGTGAGCCAGGCCCGGTCCGCACGCTGATCCTCACGCCCACGCGCGAGCTGGCGGCGCAGATCGCCGAGCGCATCTCGGTCTACGGCAGCCACCTGCGTGCCCGCTTCGCGGTGATCTACGGCGGCGTGAATCAGCGCCGGCAGGAGGCTGCGCTGCGGCTCAAGCCCGAGCTCGTGGTGGCCACACCGGGGCGCCTGCTCGATCTCATGCAGCAGGGCTTCGTGAAGCTCGACGGTGTCACTCACTTCGTGCTCGACGAGGCCGACCGCATGCTGGACATGGGCTTCATCCACGACGTGCGGCGCATCGCCGCCGCCGTGCCGCGCGTGCGTCAGACGCTCTTGTTCTCGGCCACCATGCCGCGCGACATCGCGGATCTGGCCAATAGCTTGCTGAAGGATCCCGTGCGCGTGGCCGTCACGCCCGTGTCGAGCACGGCGCCCTCGATCGAGGAGGCCGTGGTCTTCGTGCAGAAGAACCAGAAGACGGCGCTGCTCGCGCACCTGCTCAAGGACGAGGCCATCGCGCGCGCGATCGTGTTCACACGCACGAAGCGCGGAGCGAACAAGGTCTCCGAGCAGCTCG
This sequence comes from Polyangiaceae bacterium, assembly GCA_035539475.1. Taxonomy (GTDB): domain Bacteria; phylum Myxococcota_A; class Polyangia; order Polyangiales; family Polyangiaceae; genus PMG-095. Next base: position 1,878 of record DATLIL010000338.1, on the reverse strand, counting down.
ATCGCGTCGGCATCGGCGCGGCCGCGATTCACGGCAACAAGTCGCAGGCCGCCCGCGAGCGCGCGCTCGACGGCTTCCGCAGCGGTCGCACGCGCGTTCTGGTCGCCACCGACATCGCCGCTCGAGGCATCGATGTGGACGGCATCTCGCACGTCTTCAACTTCGACCTGCCCAACGAGCCGGAGAGCTACGTGCACCGTATCGGTCGCACGGGGCGCGCCGGCAACTCGGGCCAGGCCATCTCGTTCTGTGACGGCGAAGAGCGCCCGCTGCTCAAGGACATCGAACGGCTGATCCGCAGGCCCATCAACGTGCTCGGGCACGAGACTACGGGCTTCAAGGCGGCGCCGCCGCCCGAGCGCGGGCCCGAGGCGCCGCGTGAGCAGCGCCCTGCAGAGCCGCGCGCCGGCAGCGATCCCCGTCGCAACGGTCGGCGCAGCTTCGGCCCCGGCCGCCGCCGACGCTGAGCTCAGCTCTTGTTGTGATCCGCGCGACGCGGGTATCGTTACCTGCGTCCGCGAGCGAAACGAGCCATCGACGGGACCGGTAATGGTCGTGTTCGAGCGCGTTCCGTTCGAGCCGTCGCCGGCTTCTCGTGACACTCGTGATGCTGGTACGCGATGCTGCGACCAGCCTCGAGCCGCCGGCACTCGAGCGCGCTACGGCCACTGGCTTTAGCGTTGGTGGGCCTGGCTCTGGCGTCTGCCTGTTACGGGAGCAAGCCCACCGAGCTCTTCGACGACCCGCTGCCCGTCCCCGCCGGCGGTAAACCGGCGAGCGCAGGCGTGAGCGCAACGAGCGCCGGGACCACCGCCGGCGACAGCGGCAGCGCGAACGGCGGCATGCTCGGCGCCGGCTCTGGCGGGGTACCCATTGCCCGCAGCGGCGCGGGCGGCAGCGGCAGTGGCGGTGCTGGTTCCGGCGGCGCTGACTCGGCGGGCATGGCCGGCACGGCTGGTTCTGGCGGTATGCCGCGGGACTGTTCGGCTCCGGCCGCCGTCGAGCTCGACTGTGCGGGAGAGGAACACTGCGAGCTCGTCTGCCCACAGGGCGGGTGCGAGTTCGCCTGCGGTGGGAATGCCGTCTGCCACGTGTTTTGCCCGGGAGGAGGCTGCAACGTGCGCTGCACCGAGCGCGCCTCGTGCCTCTTCAGCTGTGCGGGAGGCGGCTGCGAGACCATCTGTGATCAGTGCGCCTCGTGCAATTCTGGCTGCGACGGGCCCGGCAACGGGCGCTGCGAGCAGAGCTGTGAAGAGCAAGCCGAATGCACCTTTTCGTGCCTCGCGGGCCAGTGCTCGCAGCGCTGCGCCCAGGACGCCGACTGCGAGTTCACCTGCGACGGCTCCGTCATCGGCGGCGTCAGCGCCTGCAATCGGAGCTGCACGAGCTCGATCAGCTGCTGGGCGCAGTGCGAAAGCGACCACAGCTGCAGCTGTCAGGGCCCTGGTTGCCCTTGAGATCATGAGCTGGAAAACGTTCACGTTCGTCGCTGCGTCTGCCGTCCTCGTAGGGGGCTGCGGTGGGAAATCGAGTTCGAGCGACGCCGCTCACGCTGGTTCCGGCGGCGCGAGCAGCGCGCGCGGCGGCAACGGCGGCGGCGGTCGCTCTGGAGCGAGCCCACGCCCTGCGAGGACGAGAGCGGCCACGGTCTGGCCGATCTGACGATGGGGCTCGATGTTTCGTGCGCGGAGCCTCGCGCCACCGTGCTCCGCCTGTGCAACCGCGGGCTCGTCGGGGTCGAGCGCGCAGGGCGCTGGCACGCAATCGCCCGGCATGACGGGACTCTCCGCAATGCCGGCGCAGAGCAGCTCGTCACCCGAGTAGATCGAGAAGTGCAGCGAAGCCGGCGCTTCGACGAGCCCGCGGTCGCACAGGCGG
>DATLIL010000337.1:0-2376 GCA_035539475.1 Polyangiaceae bacterium | reverse complement strand
GCGCTGGACCAGACCGCGCGGCGAGTGCTCGAGAGCAAGGTCGGCATCGAGCGGCTGTACGTCGAGCAGCTCTTCACCTTCGGCGAGCCGGGGCGCGATCCGCGCACCAGGGTCGTGTCGGTGGCGTACTACGCGCTGGTCGACGCCCAGCGCTTTCACGCCGTGTGCGCGTCGCGCCCGGATCTGTTGATCGCCAACGTCAAGGTGCCGTGGGCGGGCGAGACCGGCGGCGACGTGACACTCGAAGACGCCGACGGCAGTGAGCTCGTCCTGGGCTTCGACCACGACGCCATTCTCGGCACGGCGGTGAAGCGGCTGCGCGGCAAGCTCAACTACGCGCCGATCGGCTTCCAGCTCTTGCCGGACGAGTTCACCCTGGCCGACCTGCAGCGCGTGCACGAGGTGATCCTCGATCACGACCTGAACAAGGATTCTTTTCGCCGGCGCATGCTCGCCTCCGGAGTGCTCGAGGCCACCGGCCGGCACCTGCGCGACGTCGGGCACCGCCCGCCCGAGCTCTACCGCTTTCGCGAGCGCTCGGCGCTGTGAGTTTTTAGCAAGGAGCAAGCAAGATGGCCGAAATTCGCCGATATCCCTTCCTCAGACACCTGCGGGCCGAGACCAGCTCCCATGTGCTGGTCTACGGCGGTGGCCGCCTCAAGCGCAGCGCGCGGGCGCTCTGCTTCTGGTTCACGCCGCTCTCGACCAGCGTCGCCGAGGTCCCGATCGACGATCAGGAGGTCACGTTCGTCTTGCACGGCAAGACCAGCGACTTTCAGGACGCGACGGTGCAGGGTGTGCTCACCTACCGCATCGAGGATCCCGAGCTCGCCGCAGCGCGCGTGGACTTCTCGCTCGACCTCGCGCGCGGGCGTCACCTGAAGCAGCCGCTCGACAGCTTGACCCAGCTCGTGACCCAGCTGGTGCAGGAGCTCGCGCTCGGCTGGGTGGGTAAGGCGCCCCTGGCGCTGGCCTTGAGCGAAGGTCAGGAGAAGATCCGCGAGCGCGTGGAGGCGGGCCTGCACGACGACATCGGCCTGCGCGAGCTCGGCTTGCGCGTGGTGGCGCTGCGCGTGGCACCGGTCCGACCTGCGCCCGACGTGGAGCGGGCGCTCGAGGTGCCGGCGCGCGAGCGCATCCAGCAAGCGGCCGACGAGGCGAGCTTCGCCCGCCGCGCGCTGGCCGTCGACAAGGAGCGCGCGATCCAGGAGAACGAGCTCAGCAACAAGATCGAGCTGTCGCGGCGCGAAGAGGAGCTGATCAAGCAGGCTGGCGTGAACGGACGGCGCAAGGTGGTGGACGAGAACGAGGCCAAACGCCTGCACGCCGAGGCCGCAGCGGCACGCGCACAGATCCAGGCCAAGGCCGAGGCTGAATCGTCCATCTTGCACGCCCAGACCGAGGCCGACGCCCGCCGCGTCACCTCCACCGCCGAGGCCGAGGCGCTGCGCTTGATCGAGACGGCGCGCGTCGAGGCCGAGAGCGCGCGCATGGACGTCTACCGCGAGATGCCGGCGCACGTGCTGGCGGGCCTGGCGGCGCAGGAGCTCGCCGGCAAGCTCGGCCGCATCGAGCGCATCGAGATCACCCCCGACAACCTGGGCAACGCGCTGGTGGGCATCGCGCGGGCCGTGCTGCCCACCGGAGCTCAGGGCAAGTGAGGTGAGCCATGCAGGGCAAGCAGCCGCGCGTCGTGATCGTCACGCGCAAGACCGAGTACGAGCTGCTCCTCGAGCGCCACGGCACGCGCGCTCAGGCGAGCTTCTTCCTCGCGACGCGCGGCCGCACCCTGGAGAGCGTGCAGCAGGTCGACGAGCTCCAGCACGGCGCGGTCAACGAGGTGTCCGGCGCGGTGCCGAGCGCCTGGCGCCGCGCGCGTGTGGATCGCCACAGCCTGAACCGCTTCTTGTTCGAGCCGGACGACATCGTCGTGGCCGTCGGCCAGGACGGCCTGATCGCGAACCTGGCCAAATACCTCGACGGTCAGCGCGTGATCGGCGTCAACCCCGACCGCAAGAGCTACGACGGCGTGCTGGTGCGCCACGCTCCCGCAGCCAGCGCGAAGCTGCTCCTGGCCGTCGAGCGCGGCGCCGCCAGGACCGAAGACCGCACCATGGTCATGGCCGAGACCGACGACGGCCAGCGCCTGTGGGCGCTGAACGAGATCTTCGTCGGCCACCGCACGCACCAGTCTGCGCGCTACCGCTTCCGCGCGGGCGAGCGCAGCGAGCGGCAGTCGTCGTCGGGGGCGATCGTGGCCACCGGCACGGGAGCGACCGGCTGGGCGCGCTCGATCGCGCTCTCGCGCCGCAGCGAGCTCGGCTTGCCGGCACCGACCGAAGGCGCGCTCTGCTACTTCGTGCGCGAGGCGTTCCC
>DATLIL010000336.1:0-16867 GCA_035539475.1 Polyangiaceae bacterium | reverse complement strand
CACAAAAAACTGACCGAACAGGCGCGGCTTGCCAACAGAACACCCGGAAGGCCAAGCATCCTGCGCAGGCACTCCACAAAAACAAAATTCAAGAAGCGTGAGAAGCGAGGCACGCGCAGCGAGCCTCGCTTCTCACGCGCGCGCCCAGGACCAGCGCGGCGCTGACGAGCACCAGGTTCTTGATGATATACTGGCCTTCGAGCGTCGGCGCGTAAGGCGCGCGGCTGAAGACCTCTGCGGGAAACAGCACGACCGGCGTGACCGTGCCGAGCATCTGCGCCAGGAGCAATAGCAGCGTCAGCCGCTGAAACACGCCCGAGAGCAGCCCGAGGCCGATCACGCTCTCCCAGGCCGCCAGCACGTAGATCGAGACGCTGGGCGGCACGAGCCCGAAGCTCAGAACGTCGATGGTGCGCGTGGCCAGCTCCTGAGCCGGGCTCAGCCCCGGAAAGAACTTGAGCGCTCCGAACCAGAGAAAGACGACGCCGAGGCTCGCGCGCAGCATTTGCGCGCTGTGCCGCTCGAGCCAGGCCACGATTCGAGCATCGACGCGGTCGAGATCTTTTGCGAGCTTTGCCCCGAGCACGCGCTCCGGCTCGGCACGACAAACGCTGCACGACATTGATTCAGTGGACATGCAAGGGCCACGAAGCAGCTCGCATGCCAGCGTCTGCAAGCAACAATCATTGCGGAAATCGCGCTACCGGGCGGAGTGTGCGCGACGTGCGCTGTGCGTGCGCGCACGTCAATGTAACGTGGCAGTGAGCGCGAAGACGCCGGCGCGATACGAACCCTCTGGGAGGTCGGAGTACCAGAACTGAAACCCTGGTCCGAGACCCCAGGCACCGCCCACGCGCCACTCCTTGCCAATGGCGGCGTTGTAGGTCACGCCGTTCGCTGTCTCGAAGCGCTCACCCAGCAGCTCGTAAGAGCCGCTGCCGGATCCGATCATCACGCTGGCGTAGACCTCGGCTGGTAGCAGGTAATAGGTGAAGCCGGCGCCGAACTGCCCCATGAAGATGTCCTCGGCCGAACCGTCGCCGATGAAGTGCAGGTGTCCGGAGAGCGCGAGCCCCTGCACCAGCGTACCGCCGATCATCAAACCGAACGCGGTCCCGCCGCTCGCCGGATAGGGCGAAAACTTTGCGCGAAACCAGGCCGGACCAGCGTGCAGGCGCATGAAGAGCCCGGTGTGGGGTTGGGGCTCGGCGGCAGCCGACAAGGGCTTCGGGCCCGCGTAGGGAGCGGGAGTCGGCACGTAGACCGGGATCGCGACCGGAGCCGGCGGCGCCGCAGCGGGCTGCGACGACGCGGGCGGTGGCGGCTCACCCCCAGGTGGCGCCGCAGGCGCCGCTGCTGGCTGCTCTGGCGGAAACGCCGCCGTCCCTGCCGGCGTCTGACCGTTCGATAACCCTCCGGCGGTAGCGATGATGCAAGCCAACGCGCACCCGCACCACCGAGCGCGAGTCACGGCCGCTTGCTCGCGATGCGCTCGACGTGCACGACCTCGTCCCACACGTTCTCGTGGCCGTCGTAGTGCACGAGCAGCTTGTCCTTGGCCACGATCTCGAGCACGGTCGCCGAGTAAATCGAGCCGCGCCAGGTGAGACGCACGCGATCGCCGGGCTTGTACGGATTGGCCAACGCGGAGGCGCCGGCGCTGGCACTCGCAGCAGGTTGAGGCAGCCCGGGTGCGGCCTCACCAGCTTGCTGCGCCGCCAGCGCCGCCTGCGCCGCTTGCGCCGTCTGAGACGCGCGCGCCACTTTGGGTGGTGGCGGCTGCGGCACGACCGGCCCTTCGACGCGGCCCTTGATGCGATCGATACCCACGTCCTCGTCCCAGCGCGAATCGTAGCCGTCGAAGTGCACGCGATAGCGCGACTTGCCGTTGGATTCGATGATGTACGCCGGGTAGACCCTGCCCTCTTCCCACTCTACCAGCACGTACTCTCCGACGCGGTAAGGCTCCGCGCAGCCGAGCAGCGCGAAGGCCAGAACCAGCGCCGCGAGCTTCACGCCTTCGCCCTCCAGCCCGCGCGCTCGAAGGCCGAACCCGCGGTGCCGAACGCCTCGGCGATCTTGGCGCGCGTGTGGCGGTAGGCGTACTCGAGCAGACGGCGGCGCGCTTCGAAGCTCGCCGGGTTGTACATGAACAGGATGCCGTCTTCCGGCGCGGGCTCGATCAACACGACCTGCGCCTTGCCCGAGGCCATCACCCGCTCGCACGACTCGACCACCAGCCGGTTCATGCCGATGCGGATGGCCTGGTTCAGCACCCACATCATGCCCTTGTCGCGCAGACTCTCCTTGTGGCCGTGACCGGTGGGCACGCTCTCGACGCGCACCGGCACCATCGGATTGAGCACGACGATGACCTCCGCGCCCTGCTCCACGGCCACGTCCAGGTGCGCCACCTGGCCGGCGCCCGGGTTGATGTAGTGGCGATCGCCGATGCGAACGGGCGAGAAAAACGGCGGAATGGCCATCGACGCGATGCAGGCGCGCGCGACGGGCACGCCGTCGGCGTCCGGCGAACCGAACAGGGTGACCGCGCCCGAGTCGAGCTCGTGGGCCATGATGCGCAGCGGTCGCGGCATGGCGTGAAAGCTGTTGGGCACGCCGCGCCGCACGAAGAACTCTTCCAGGAAGCGCTCGTAACCCTCGAGCGTGAAGAGACCCGCCGGCATGGAGTCGTACAGCCGATCGAGCTCCTCCCACAGCGCCTTGGGCGGGGGCGCAGCGCCGCGCGAGACCAGGCTGACGGCGCCATGGCGCAGCGCCGAAAGCGCCGATACCAGCATGCGACGCCACTCCGTCAGATCCATGCGCAGCAGGTGCCGGCGCTCGAGCCCGAAGTAGATGTCGGCTGGATCGAGAAACGCGCGATAGATCCGCTGCACCGGCAGGCCCGCTGCCAGCGAGGCCGCCACGCTCGCGCCGCTAGCGCTGCCGATGTAGAGGTCGAAGGCGTTGACCTCGAGACCCTCCACGGAGTCTTCCAGCGCGGCCAGCGCGCCGATCTGAAACATCGCGCCCATGGCGCCGCCTCCGCACAGGCAGAGCGCAGTCTTCGTCTTCATCGGCGGCCTTCCATACCGCCGGCAGTCGTAGCCGAGCGTCGCCGCTACGGCCAGTCCATCGTCACGCGTCGGGCGTGGCCGCGGGCGGTGCGACCTCGTCCACGGCGCGCGCCTGCGCGGCCCTGGGACTCTTCTTCGCCACGAAAAGCAAGGCTCCAAGCACGGTCAGCGTCAGCGCCCAGCCACCGATTTCGAAGCTCAGTGGCACCGCGACGGCCTTGCCCTTGACCACCCACAGCGCCGCGAGCTGCGCGGCGTTGAAGGAGAAATGCGTGCAGAAGCCCGCCCACAACGAGCCGCTCACGGCACGCACCACCGACAGCACCAGCGCCGGCAACAGGATCTGCAGCCAGTTTCGTGGCTGCGGATGGCAGAGGGTGAAGCAGAGCGTGACCGTCCACACCGACGAGACGGCGCCGAACAGCGGTCGCAAGGCCGTGTACAGGGCGCCGCGAAAGAACAGCTCCTCCGCCAGCGGCCCGCCCACGGCGACGCCGACGAAGAGAAGCACGGCGTGAAGCTGGCTCTTCGGCATCATGGCCGCGAGCGCGGCCTCGGTCTGCTTCACCGGCTCGGGCGCGAAATGCTCGGTGATTCGGCTCAAGGTCTCGACCGGACCGAACAGAGCCGGGCCGAGCAGCAGGGCGAGAAGGAAGAGCCAGGGAGAGGTCCCGCGCAAGCCGAACACCTCGGAGAAGTTCCTGCCGGCGCGACGCCACGAGAAGAGCGTGCACGCCAGGAGATAGACCGCGACCTGAATGCCGATGAACTTGACGACGTCGACGTCTTCCCCGCGCTCGAAGAAGGCGCTGGCCGTCAGCAGGAAGGCGAACGTGACGCCAGCCGACCACAGCACGGCGTCGAAGCGCGTGAAGCTCGGCGGCTGGTCCTCGGACAAAGTCAGTACCCGCGCAGGTGCGGCAAGACGCCGCGCTTGGCCACGGTGTCCGACAGGAACTCGTTCTTCGCCTCGGAGTGATCGATGGTGTAGTGCAGGCCGCGGCTCTCGCGCCGGCTCGCCGCCGAAGAGATGATCAGCTCGGCCACCGTCGCGATGTTGCGTAGCTCGAGCAGATCGCGGTTCACCAGGTGCTTCCAGTAGTACTCGCGGATCTCTTCTTCGAGCAGCGCGATACGGCGCGCCGCTCGCCGCAGGCGCTGATCGCTGCGCACGATGCCGACGTAGTTCCACATCGTGCGCCGGAGCTCGTCCCAGTTGTGAGTGACGACGACGGCCTCGTCGCTGGGCGCGGCCGATCCGGTCTGCCAATCCGGCACGCTCGGCGGCGGAGCGTCTGGCGGGTAACATCGCCGAGCTGCGCCAGGCTCCGCCGCTCGCCGCGCGAAGACCAGGCCCTCGAGCAGCGAGTTGGACGCCAGGCGGTTCGCGCCGTGGAGGCCCGTGCAGGCCGCTTCGCCGATCACCCACAGGCCGGGCAGCGTGCTGCGGCCGTGCACGTCCGAGGTGACGCCGCCGCACATGTAGTGCGCCGCCGGTACGACCGGGATGGGCTGGCTCGTGATGTCGACGCCGAACTGCAGGCACTCCTGGTGGATGTTGGGAAAGCGCGAGCGGATGAAGTCGGCTGGTTTGTGCGTGATATCGAGCAGCACGTTCTCGGAGCCGCTACGCTTCATCTCATAGTCGATGGCGCGTGCCACCACGTCGCGCGGCGCCAGGTCGGCCAGCGGATGATGGCGCTGCATGAAGGCTTCGCCGTCCGGCAAACGCAGCAGGGCTCCCTCGCCGCGCAGCGCCTCGCTGACCAGAAAGCTCTTGGCCCTGGGATCGTAGAGCACGGTGGGATGGAATTGATAAAACTCCATGTTCGCCACCTCCGCGCCCGCACGATAGGCCATGGCCACGCCGTCGCCCGTGGCCACGTCGGGGTTCGACGTGTAGAGGTAGACCTTACCCGCGCCGCCGGTGGCGATCAGCGTGGCGCGCGCCAGGATCGTCTCGATCGTGCCCTTCTTCTCGTCGAGCACGTAGGCGCCCACACACTGATCGGGCCCGCCGAACTTGCCCATCGTGATCAGGTCGACGCCCATGTGCCACTCGAGCATGCGCACGTTGGGGTGCGACCGGACCGCGTGCAGGAGCGCCCGCTCGATCTCACGACCGGTGATGTCACCCGCGTGCACGACGCGCCGCTCGCTGTGACCACCTTCGCGGCCGAGGTCGAGCTCGCCGTCGTCGCCGCGTGAAAATTCGGTGCCGATCTTGCGCAGCCAGGCGACCGCCTCCGGCGCCTCGCGCACGCACAGCTCGACGACACTGTCGCGGCACAGGCCTGCCCCGGCCACGCGCGTGTCCTCGGCGTGTTTTTCGAACGAATCCAGGGGCGAGAGCACGGCGGCCACGCCGCCCTGAGCAAAGCTCGTCGCCGCATCGTTGGCCGTACGCTTGGTCGCGACGAGCACCTCGCCGTGCTCCGCGGCCCGTAGCGCGAAAGAAAGCCCAGCGATGCCGCTGCCGAGAACGAGAAAGTCCGTGACCAAAGGCATGGTCTGTTCTGCGCCGCTTCATAGCGCATTCATCGCGGAAAAGCTTCGGCCAAACGGCCGATGCAGAAGCAAATCTGCGCCGCCCCCCGGTGAGCCGCTTGCCGTGGCCTGCCTCGGGCCGCAAAAATGAAGATCAGGCCCCCCGTGCCCCGCAGAAGGAGAACAGAACATTGAAGATCCTCGTCGCCCTCAAGCGAGTCGCCGATCCGGACAACGCCAACAAGATCAAGGTCAGCCCTGCGGGTGACGCGATCGACAGCACCGGCCTCGAATGGAAGATCAATCCGTTCGACGAGTACGCGCTCGAGGCGGCGCTGAGGCTCACCGAAAACGGCAAGGCGCCGAAGAAGCGCGAGGGTGAGGTCGTCGTCGTCACGCTGGCCCCCAAAGAGGCGGAGCAGATGCTGCGTGGCGCACTGGCGACCGGCGCTGATCGCGCCATCCGCGTCGAGGCCAACGACGCCGAGCTCGACGGCCGCCTGGTAGCGCAGGCGCTCGCGGCGCTGGTGGCAGCCGAGAAGCCCGATCTGGTCATCCTGGGCAAGCAGGCGGTCGACGGCGACACCAATCAGGTCGGTCAACGTCTGGCCGAGCACCTCGACTGGCCGATGGCGACGTTCGCCGCGACCATCAAGGAGGAAGCGTCCGGCGCTGTGCTCGTCGGTCGTGAAGTCGACGGCGGCGTGCTGACCCTGCGCCTCAAGCCACCTGCGCTGATCACCGTCGACCTTCGTATCGTCGCCCCGCAGAGCGTCTACTCCAAGCTCACCGAGACGAGCCACAAGTACAACGACGGCGTGCGCTTCGCGCCGCTGCCCGCAATCATGGCGGCCAAAAAGAAGCCGCTCGACGTGAAATCACTGGCCGACGTCGTCGGCGGTCAGAAGCTCACCACCCACTACGGCAAGTTCGAGCGCCCGAGCGCGCGCTCGGCCGGCGTCAAGGTCAAGGACGTCGCAGAGCTCGTCGACAGGCTCACCACCGTGGCCAAGGTCATTTGAGGAGGACGCGATGCCCAACGCACTAGTCGTCGCAGAGCTCGCAGAAGACGGTTCGGTCAAGAAAGCCACGCTGAGCGCCATCACGTTCGCGCGGACAGCGCTGCCCGCCGTGGGCGGCAGCTTCTCCATCCTGGTCATCGGCGGCGGCGCGCAGAAGGCTGCCCAGGAGCTCGCCGGGTACGGCGCCGCGAAGGTCTTCGTCTGTGACGATGCTTCGCTTACCCGCTACACCGCCGAGCACTTCGCGCCCACCATCGCGGAGGTCGGCAAGGGCTTCAGCCTGCTGGTGGCGACCGCCACCTCGTTCGGCAAGGATCTGATGCCGCGAGTGGCGGCGCGGCTCGACGCCGCTTACGCCGGTGACTGCGCCGGGGTCAGCGTCAACGGCAACGAGCTCGTCTACAAGCGGCCGATGTTCGCCGGCAACGCCTTCGGCTACTGCAAGCTGTCCACGCCGATCCACGTGGCCACGGCGCGGCAGAGCGAGTTCGAGGCGGCCGGGCCGAGCGGCGGCAGCTCCCCGGTCGAGGCCGTGGCCAAGGTCGCTCCCGGAGCGGCCGGAGCGCGCGTCGAGTTCGTCGCACTCGAGGCCGTGAAGAGCGAGCGCCCCGAGCTCACCGAGGCCCGCGTCGTCGTTTCCGGCGGTCGCGCGCTCAAGGAGCGCTTCTTCGAGGTGCTCGAGCCGCTGGCCAACGAGCTCGGCGCGGCCATCGGTGCAAGCCGGGCCGCTGTCGACGCCGGCTACGCACCCGGCGACTATCAGGTCGGCCAGACCGGCAAGATCGTGGCGCCCCAGCTGTACGTCGCCATCGGCATCTCCGGCGCCATCCAGCACATCGCCGGCATGAAAAGCTCGAAGGTCATCGTCGCCATCAACCAGGACCCCGAGGCCCCCATCTTCCAGCTCGCCGACTACGGCTTGGTGGCAGACCTGTTTCAGGCCGTCCCGGCCCTGATCGCCGAGCTCAAAAAGCGACGCGGCGCGGGCTAACCGAGCACCTTGACAGATCGCCTGCCCTGGGGCAGGTTCCGGCGCCCTCGACATCGAGGACACGCCGTTCGGGGCGTAGCTCAGCCTGGTAGAGCGCACGGTTCGGGTCCGTGAGGCCGGGAGTTCGAATCTCCCCGCCCCGACAAAGAAAAGCCAACGAGGGGTGTCTGGTGCTTCGGTTGAAGCGTCGTCGGATCCGGCGTACGTTTTGGACGCCGCGAGGCTTCATGAGCGAGGTCAAACCAGGCGACGTACTCGCGGGCAAGTTCCGCATCGACCGGGTGCTCGGGCAAGGCGGCATGGGTATGGTCGTCCAGGCCCACCACCTGCAGCTCGACGAACGCGTCGCGATCAAGTTCCTGCTGCCCGAGGCGCTGAACAACGGCGAGGCCGTGGCTCGCTTCGCACGCGAGGCCCGCGCCGCGGTCAAGATCAAGAGCGAGCACGTGGCCCGAGTGATCGATGTCGGGACGCTCGAGACTGGCTCGCCCTACATGGTCATGGAGTACCTGGACGGCCAGGACCTCCACCAGCTCGTGCAGAAGCGCGGCGCCGTCGGCGTCGACGAAGCCTGTGACTACGTGCTGCAGGCGTGCGAGGCCCTGGCCGAGGCCCACGCCCTCAGCATTGTCCATCGCGACCTCAAGCCGGCCAACCTCTTTTTGTCTCACCGCGCCGACGGCTCGCCCTGCGTCAAGGTGCTCGATTTCGGCATCTCCAAGGTGCTGAACCCGAAGTCGGGCCCCGACTACGGCATGACCCGCACCCAGGCCGTGATGGGCTCGCCGCTCTACATGTCGCCCGAGCAGATGTCGAGCAGCAGGGACGTCGACTCCCGTACCGACATCTGGGCCATCGGCGCGATCCTGTACGAGCTCGTGACCGGCAAGGTGCCCTTCGACGGCGAGACCATGCCTCAGCTCTGCGCGATGATCCTGCAGCACGCGCCGGCGCCACCGCGATCGTTGCGCCCCGATCTGCCGGAAGCGCTCGAGCACGTCATCTTGCGCTGCCTGGAGAAGGATCGCGCTCGTCGCTTCCAGAACGTGGCGGAGCTCGCCTACGCGCTGACTCCCCTGGCGTCGCCGAACTCAGTGCGCTCAGCGGCGCGCATCAGCAAGGTGCTGAGCGCGGCCGGCATCTCGTCGAGCCATCCGGGCGGCTTCGCGGCGGGTTCGTCGGCGATCGGGGCATCGACCCACTCGGGTTGGGGCCAGACGGCGTCGGGCAAGCGCTCGCGCGCGCCGCTCATCATCGGGGCATCGCTGCTCGTCGTACTCGGCGGCGGCGCCGCGGTCGCCTTCGCCCTGTCGGGCTCTCAGAGCTCTGCCAGCCCGGAGCTACCGAGCGCCACCGCTCTGGCCGTCACGCCCCCCGCGCCGCCCCCCGTTCCCGAGGCGGTCCAGGTCGTTCCTCCCGGACCAAGCGTCAGCGTATCGCCAGCAAACACAGGCGTGCCCGTTCCGGAGGTCGCGAGCGCGGCGCCGGAATCACCCAAGGCTGCCCCGCGACCGGTAGCGATCAAGCCTGCCCCGCGACCGGTAGCCAAGCCGGTCGCCGAAAAGCCTGCGCCCAAGCCAGTAGCCAGGCCAGCGCTCGATCCCCTCGAAGGCCGGCGCTGATCTCGTGTCCTAGAAGTTGCAGACTTCGGGCGGGTTGAGCCCGGCGTGGATGCAATGGACGCTGACGTCACCCTCGCCCTCGGCGAGATCGGCGTGATTGAAACGACACCACAGCGTGTCGCCACCCTGGTTCGACGGATTGCCGAGAGGCATGTCCGCGCACTGTGTGCGGCAATCGTCGGCACCCGTGTAGTCGGTCGCGTAACGCGTCGGGCAGTTGGCGAGCAGTAGGTCGCAGTAGTCGCTGCACAACGACTCCTGCGTCGGTCCAGCGCTGCCAGCGGAGCCACTCGAGCCAGCGGAGCCACTCGAGCCGCCGGAGCTTCCTCCGCTGCCGCCACCAGCAGAGCTCGCCCCGGCGGAGCCCGAAGACCCGCCAGGAGCGCCCGCTGAGCCGGCGCTGTTCGCTGAGCCCGCGCTACCGGACGTTCCCCCACTTCCAGCCATGCTGGACCCCGGCCCTTCGCCCTCATCGTCGCTGCAGGCCGCGGCCAGCACCAGCGAGGTGAAGAGAGCAGCTTTTCGAACGCCCGAACCGAGCCCCATCAGCGCTGGAAACTAGGCGACATTCCGCGCGGACGCAACGCGCCGTGGAGGCAGGAAGGGCCGGGCATTGGCCGAGCGTATACTGGGTCGTACGGGAGGCTTGATGATGGTGGCTCATGCTCGAGGTTTGGTTGCGCTCTTGGCGCTCGTCCCTGCTGCCCTGGTCGCGGGCTGCTACGGAGCGAGCACCGACGAAGCAGATCCCATGGCTGGTGGCAGCGGTGGCGGGGGCGGCAGCGCAGGCGTCTCTGGCTCGGGAGCGGGCGTGGTCGGCACCGACGGAGGCGAAGGCCCCGTTGCGAGCGCGGGCGCGAGTGTCGGCCCCGAGTTTCCGGAGCCGCCCACCGAGCCGCCCGAGGCGGTCGATCTGCTCTTCGTCGTCGACAACTCGATCTCGATGGCAGACAAGCAGCAGATCCTGCTCGACGCAGTGCCGCAGCTCGTGCGCCGTCTGATCACGCCGAACTGCTTGGATGCGGACGGCGCCGTCGTGGGTAGTACCGACGCGACGGGCGCCTGCGCCAGCGGAGAGCCCGAATTCGCAGCCGTGACCAACCTCCACCTCGGCATCATCAGCTCGAGCATGGGCGGGCACGGCGGGCAGGTCTGCGACAACGCGGCCGGCAACCCCATGGTCGACGATCACGCGCGCATGATGGGCAGCGTGCGCAGCGGCCTGACATCGTGGAACGACACCGGGTTTCTGTCCTGGGATCCCACCGGTGCCGGCAGCACGCCGCCGGGCGAGTCGGATCCCGCAGCGCTGATCACCACGTTCCAGGACCATCTCCGTGCCGTGGGTGAGACGGGCTGCGGCTACGAGTCCACGCTCGAGGCTTTCTACCGCTTCCTGATCGACCCCGAGCCGCCCTTGAATATCGTGCAGGACAGCGGTGTGTCGCGCCCCGAGGGCATCGACCAGATCGTGCTCGACCAGCGTGAAGCCTTCCTGCGACCCGACTCTCTCGTCGGTGTGATCGTGCTGAGCGATGAGAACGACTGCTCGATCATCAACGAGGGCCAGGGCTGGCTGGTCGGCTTGCAAACGAACGCGGGGGCGCCCTTCCAGATGCCGCGCGCGACCAGCGCCTGCGCCACGGACCCGCAGAGTGAGTGCTGCCGCTCCTGCGCTGCCAACGAAGCCGGTGGTCCGCCAGAAGGCTGTCAGGCACTCTCGAGCGACCCGGAGTGTGCCAAAGGCACCCTGACCGTTGCCGAAGACAACCTGAACCTGCGCTGCATCGATCAGAAGCGTCGCTTCGGCTTCGACCTGCTCTATCCGATCCAGCGCTACATCAACGGCCTGAGCGCGCTCGAGGTGCCGAACCGCGAGGGCTCCATGGTCTCGAACCCGCTCTTCGTCCGAGACGGCTTCGTGCGCCATCCCTCACGGGTGTTCCTCGCAGGTGCCGTCGGCGTTCCCTGGCAGGACCTGGCTGACGATGCGAGCCTCTCCGGCGACGGGCTCCGCTACCTCACCGCCGCGGAGCTCCAGGAACAGAACCGCTGGGAACTGATCCTCGGCTCCCCCGACTCCGGACTACTGCCGACCGATCCGCTGATGGTCGAATCGACAGAACCGCGCAGCGGGACGCACCCTCTGCTGGGAGTTCCAGTAGCGCCGTCAACGTCGACCGACCCGCAGGAGAACCCGATCAACGGCCACGAGCACGTCTCCCCAAAACATGATGACCTCCAGTACGCCTGCATCTTCCCGCTGGTCACGCCGCGTGACTGCGCTTCCGGCGCCGCCTCCAACGCGTGCGACTGCAACGCCGAAGACGTCGATCGCAACCGCCCGGTCTGTCAGCCCCCAGGTGGCGGCGCCACGGGCACGACGCAGTATTTCGCCAAGGCCTATCCAGGGCTTCGTCACCTCGAGCTGCTCCAGGGCCTGGGAGAGCGCAGCATCGTGACGTCGGTCTGTCCGAAGATGGTCTCGGGCGAAGGGGTAGAGCCGAGCTACGGCTACAACCCCCTCACCACCTCCATCCTCGAGCTCGCCGCGCCAGTGCTGCGAGGCCAACCCTGAGCGATTGAGCGGACCAAGCGATCACTGCCGTCGAGATCCGCGCAGAAAACCGCGTCAACGACCTTTGAAGCCTCCCTGAAACCTCTGAAATCACTGAGCAATTCGGCATCCAAAAAGACCGGCAAAAATCTAGTGCGGCAGTAACGAGCTTCGGTTATAGTGTCACTGCAAGAACGCGCTTCGCCGTTACTGCGCAACCAGCCCCGAGGAGGCAGCCTTGCCGATCGAAGTACCCAGCGTCCGGATTCTTATCGTCGACGACGACAAAGCGATCTGCGACTACATGCAGACGCTTCTCGAGAAAGACGGTTTTACCGTCAAAGCGCTGAGCGACCCGACGCTGGTCGAGGACGAAGTGCGCCAGGGCGATTATCACGTCCTGATCCTCGACCTGATGATGCCCAAGCTCGACGGCATCGAGGTGCTCAAGCGCGTCCGGGCCATCGACACCGACGTGGCCGTCATCATCTTCACCGCTCACCCGAACCTGGACACTGCCGTCGCCTCGATGAAGCTCGACGCGGTCGACTACATCAAGAAGCCGTTCAACGTGGACGAGTTCCGCGAGGTCCTGGCGCGGGTGATGAAGAAGAAGGGTCTGGCCCGCACCCCGGAAGAGCAGCTTCACAAGATCATCGGCGACACCATCCGCACGATGCGCAAGGAGAAGGAGCTCACGCTCAAGCAGATGAGCCGCCGCACCGGCCTCAGCATCTCCCTGCTCTCGCAGATCGAACGCGCTGAATCGAGCCCCTCGATTTCCAGCCTGTACAAGATCGCCGTCGCCCTCGACTCGAAGATACAGGACCTGTTCGGGAACAACTGAAATAGGCTCCCCAGAGCCTGTTGACCCACCGATCCGCCGGGCACTATGCTCGGCGCGATTCGATGGCTCAGATTGACGTCCCAGTCGAGCGGCTGCGTTTCGGTCAGACCTCACGCAAGGACGCGTGGTGGGTCGTGCCGATCGTGGTCTTCACCATCCTCACGTCCTTCCTCTCGTATGCGACGTGGGCGGCCTTTCAGAACGCGCACTACACGTACGGACCGTACCTGTCGCCGTTCTACTCGCCGGAGATCTTCGGCACCTCGCCGCACGCCATGTTCGGCCCGATGCCGGACATCTTTCCGTCGTTCATCCCGCCCTCTCCGGCGCTCTTGATCCTCGGCTTCCCCGCGGGCTTTCGTCTCACCTGTTATTACTACCGCGGCGCCTACTACAAGGCGTTCTGGGCCGACCCGCCGTCGTGCGCCGTGGGTGAGCCGCGCCACAGCTATCGCGGTGAGAACTCGCTGCCGCTGATCCTGCAGAACGTCCACCGCTACTTCCTGTACGCCGCGCTGCTGTTCCTCGTCTTCCTCGCGCACGACGTGTGGAAGGCGCTCTGGTTCACCGACCCCGCCACGGGACAGACGTCGTTCGGTATCGGCGTCGGCACGCTGGTGCTGGCCGCGAACGTGACTCTGCTCGGCAGCTACACGCTCGGCTGCCACTCCTTCCGCCACCTGGTCGGCGGCGTGATGGACCTGCTCTCGCGCTCGCCGCTGCGCAAGAAGGCCTATGACTGCTCGAGCTGCCTGAACCGCAAGCACATGCTCTTTGCCTGGCTCAGCCTGTTTGGCGTGGCCCTCTCGGATCTGTACGTCCGGCTCTGCTCGATGGGCGTGATCACGGACTGGAGAATCGTCTGATGCAGTACGAAACGCGTGAGCACGACGTGCTCGTGATCGGCGCCGGCGGCGCGGGACTGCGCGCCGCGATCGAGGCGTCGGCAGCCGGCGTGAAGGTCGGCCTGATCTGCAAGTCGCTGCTCGGCAAGGCGCACACGGTAATGGCCGAAGGCGGCATGGCCGCGGCCATGGCCAACGTCGACGACCGCGACAGCTGGCGGGTTCACTTCGCCGACACCATGCGCGGCGGTGGCTACCTCAACAACTGGCGCATGGCCGAGCTGCACGCCAAGGAAGCACCGGATCGCGTGCGCGAGCTCGAGGCCTGGGGCGCGCTCTTCGATCGCACCAAGGACGGCCGCATCCTGCAGCGCAACTTCGGCGGCCATCGCTACCCGCGCCTGGCACACGTCGGCGATCGCACGGGCCTGGAGATGATCCGCACGCTCCAGGACCACGGCATCCACCTCGGTCTCGACGTGTTCATGGAGACCACGGTCACGACCCTGCTCCAGGACGACGGGCGCGTGGTCGGCTGCGTGGGCTACGATCGGCAGCGCGGCTACGTGATCGTGTTCAAGGCTCGCGCGGTGGTGATCGCCACCGGCGGCATCGGGCGTGCCTTCAAGATCACCTCGAACAGCTGGGAATACACGGGCGACGGCCAGTCGCTCGCCTACCAGGCCGGCGCGGACCTCATGGACATGGAGTTCGTGCAGTTCCACCCCACCGGCATGGTCTGGCCGCCGAGCGTGCGCGGCATCCTGGTGACCGAAGGCGTGCGCGGCGAGGGCGGCATCCTGAAGAACAAGGAAGGCCGCCGCTTCATGTTCGACGACATCCCGGACCTCTACAAAAACCAGGTCGCGACCGACCCGGAAGAGGGCTGGCGTTACACGCAGGGCGACAAGAACGCCCGGCGGCCGCCCGAGCTCCTGACCCGCGATCACGTCGCGCGCTGCATCAACCGCGAGGTAAAGGCTGGCCGCGGCAGCCCGCACGGCGGCGTGTTCCTCGACATCGCCTGGATCAAGGAAAAGCTGCCCAACGCCGAGGAGCACATCAAGAAGAAGCTCCCCAGCATGTACCACCAGTTCATCAAGCTGGCGGGCGTCGACATCACCAAGGAGCCGATGGAGATTGGCCCGACCACGCACTACATGATGGGCGGCGTGCGCGTCGACGGCGACACCCAGATGTCGAGCGTGCCGGGTCTGTTCGCCGCTGGCGAGGCGGCTGCGGGCCTGCACGGAGCCAACCGTCTGGGCGGCAACTCGCTCAGCGATCTGCTCGTGTTCGGCAAGCGCGCCGGCGAATACGCCGCGAAATGGGCCAAGGACAACAGCGCCGGCCGCATCGACGAGAGCAAGGTCGACGGTGCGATCAAGGACATGCTCGCGCCCTTCGATCGCGAGGCCGGCGAGAACCCCTACACCATCCAGCACGAGCTCCAGGACTTCATGCAGAAGCTCGTCGGCATCGTCCGCCAGGAGAGCGAGCTGGTCGAGGCGGTCGGGCTGATCGAGAAGCTCAAGGAGCGCGCGCCCAAGGTCTCCGTCGCCGGCAACCGCGAGTACAACGCGGGCTGGCACACCGCGCTCGACCTGAGCTCCCTGCTCACCGTCGCCGAGGCCATCACGCGCTCCGCCATCGAGCGCAAGGAGAGCCGCGGCGCGCAGTTCCGCGAGGACTACCCGAAGAAGGACGCGGCCTACGGCACCTTCAATTACGTGACGAGCAAGGGTCCGGACGGCCAGATGCAGATCCGCAAGGAAACCATCCGCGAGCTTCCGGCCGAGCTCGCTCAGGTGATCAAGGAGAACGAGTGATGCCGAAGGCGACGTTCCGCATTTCTCGAGGCGACGCCAAGGGCAGTCAGTTCGTCGACTACTCGACCGAGGTCGAAGACGGCATGGTGGTACTCGACGCCGTACACCAGATCCAGGCCGAATCGGCGGGCGACATGGCGGTGCGCTGGAACTGCAAGGCCGGCAAATGCGGCTCCTGCTCCGCCGAGATCAACGGCATGCCCAAGCTGATGTGCATGACTCGCCTCAGCGATCTGCCGCTCGATCAGCCCGTCACCATCGAACCGCTCAAGGCCTTTCCGCGCATTCGCGATCTCGTGACGGACGTCTCGTGGAACTACGAGGTCAAGAAGAAGATCAAGAAGTTCAAGCCGCGCGCGCCCGACGCTCCCGACGGCACCTGGCGCATCCAGCAAGAAGACGTCGAGCGCGTGCAGGAGTTCAGGAAGTGCATCGAGTGCTACCTGTGCCAGGACGTCTGCCACGTGCTGCGCGACCATCGGCTGCACCCGGAGTTCATCGGCCCGCGATTCCTGATCTACACGGCGGCGCTCGAGATGCACCCGCTCGACACCGAAGATCGCCTGGCCGACCTCAAGAAGCGTGACGGTATCGGCTACTGCAACATCACCAAGTGTTGCACCAAGGTCTGCCCAGAAGAGATCCACATCACGGACAACGGCATCATCCCGCTCAAGGAGCGCGTCGTCGATCGCTACTACGATCCATTGAAGCGCTTCTTGCGGGTGATCACCGGGGGAGACTAGAGCCGTGGAGTTCGAGCTCAAGCCGCTATCGCGAGAAGCCATCCCGGCCGCGCTCGAGAAAGCCGAACGCTACCGCCTGCTCAACGATCCCTTCGAGGCCGAGAGCATCTGCCTCGACGTGCTCGCGGTAGAGCCGAAGAACCAGAGGGCGCTCGTCACCCTGCTGCTCTCCCTGAGCGATCAGTTCGACGCTCGTATCGTCGCCTACAACCAGGCGCTCGAGCTCGTACCCAAGCTCGAGGGCGACTACGCCAGGGCCTACTACGAGGGCATCTTGTGCGAGCGCCGCGGCCGCGCCCACCACCGCCAGGCCAGCGCCTTTTCGGGTGCCTCGGCTTACGAGTGGTTCAAGAAGGCCATGGCCTTCTACGAGCGCGCCCAGAGCCTGCGCCCAGCGGGCGACGACGACTCGATCATGCGCTGGAACACTTGCGCCCGGACGCTGATGCGCCACGGCGAGCTCGCCCCCGCCCCCGAGCAGGGCGAGCTACCCCTCGAATAGCCCCGGAATCCGCCCTCCAGGCGCTTCCAGCGCTTGACAGACCCCGAGGGCGCCGCCCATATTCCCCGCCCCACGGGCCCTCCAGCCCGCGGGAAAAGCCGAAGTAGCTCAGTTGGTTAGAGCACGCGCTTCATAAGCGTGGTGTCCCCAGTTCAAGTCTGGGCTTCGGCACTCGGAGGACTGCTCGCTCCGCGGGCAGTCCTCCCGAATTCGATTGTCTTCGGGGGCCGCCCGCCGCTCGGGGGCGTCATTGGCGCTAGAATCGGTGACGTTGATCTCGCGATTGATTCTCGCTGCCTCGCTTGCCACGGCGTGCAATTCGGAGCCGAGGCGAGCGCC
>DATLIL010000335.1:0-1686 GCA_035539475.1 Polyangiaceae bacterium | reverse complement strand
GTGATGCGCAGCCCGCCCTCGCCGAAGGCGGCGCCGCTGCTCGACCCGCGCGCCCTGCGTTTCATCGCCATGAGCGGGGCGCTGCACGGGGCGTTCGGCCTCGGGCTCTTGCTGGTCCTGCCCCGCTTCGGCCTCACGGTAGTGGCCATTCAGACTTTGGTCTTCCTGTACGAGGCGTCCGCCAAGCTTGTCTCCGTCTATCCAGCCCGGCGCTTGGGCGGAGAGACGACCCCGAATCGAGCGCTGCGGCTGGCACTGGCCCTGGGCCTCGTCCTGATCGCCGCCTGCTTCGCCGTCCCGCCGCTGCGGACGGCGCTCGCGCTCACGCTCCCGACGCCGCTCGAGGTCCTTTGCATCGCGCTGTCCGTAGTGGTGACCTGGGCGATCGCCGAGCTCGTGGTGCTCCGCAGCGGGACGCACGGCCTGCGTGAACCTCGGCCCCGCGCGCAGAAGTTGCGCCGCTTTCCAGCCCATTGACGCGCCCTGGGCTGGTACGCCTCGTGCAGTAGCCCCTCTCGTGAAATACGTGCTGGCATTCCGCGAGCTCGGGCTGGGAAGCGTACCCGAGGTCGGAGGCAAGAACGCTTCGCTGGGGGAGCTCTTGCGCGAGCTCGAGCCGGAGGGGATCCCGGTGCCGGACGGTTTCGCCGTCACCGCCGACGCCTTTCGCGAGCACCTGGCGCGAGCCGGCCTGGCCGAAGCCATCTACGAACGCCTCGACCGACTCGACGTACAAGACGTGGAGGAGCTCGCGCGGACAGGCCGCTGGATCCGCGAGCAGGTGAGCGCTGCCGAGCTGCCCGACGAGATCGCGCTGGAGATCCTGGTTCAGTACCGCGCGCTGTCGCAGAGCACGGGCGAGCGCCACACCGACGTCGCCGTCCGCTCCAGCGCCACGGCGGAGGATCTTCCCACCGCCTCCTTCGCCGGCCAGCAGGAGACGTACCTGAACGTTCGCGGCGAAGAGCAGCTGATCCGCGCCGTGCGCGACTGCATGGCGTCGCTGTTCACGGATCGGGCGATCGTGTATCGCAGCGAGCGCGGCTTCGATCACCGCCAGGTAGCGCTCTCGGTCGGCATACAAAAGATGGTGCGCAGCGATCTCGGGTCGGCCGGGGTCATCTTCACGCTCGACACCGAGAGCGGCTTCCGCGACGTCGTGCTGGTGACGGGCGCCTTCGGTCTGGGCGAGACGGTCGTTCAGGGCCAGGTCAACCCGGACGAGTTCTGGGTGCACAAGCCGACGCTCGAGGCGGGATTTGCTCCGATCGTGCGTCGCACCATTGGCGACAAGGCGGTCGAGCTCGTCTACGGCGAAGGCAAGTCCGTCAACCTGCGCGCGGTACCCGAGTCCAGGCGCAGGACACCGTGCCTGACCGACGAAGAAGTCTTCACCCTCGCGCGCTGGGCGATGCGCATCGAACGGCACTACTCGCAGCGAGCCGGACACCCCGTACCCATGGACCTCGAGTGGGCCAAGGACGGGCGCAGCGGGCGGCTCTACATCGTGCAGGCCCGGCCGGAGACGGTCCACTCGCTGAAAGGTCCGCCCAAGCTCGAGTTCTACGAAAAGCTCGGGCAAGGGGAGCTCCTGGTGCACGGCAAGAGCGTCGGAGCCCGCATCGGCAGCGGTCGCGTGCGGGTGATCACCTCGCGCGCCGAGCTCTCCACGTTCCAGACCGGCGA
>DATLIL010000334.1:0-3141 GCA_035539475.1 Polyangiaceae bacterium | reverse complement strand
GGCGTCACCTACACCGAGCAGGCGATCGAAGAGTCGGCCAAGCTCGCCGACCGGCACCTGCACGATCGCAAGCTACCGGACAAGGCCATCGACCTCCTGGACGAGGCGGGCGCGGACGCCAAGCTCGAGGACGGCGATGGAGCCACGGTCGGGGTCGAGCGCATCGAGGCGGTGGTGGCGCGCATGGCGCAGATCCCGCCGCGTCAGGTGGCGGCCAGCGACAAGACGGCACTCAAGAACCTGGAGAGCGATCTCAGAGGGGTCGTCTTCGGCCAGGATCGCGCGCTCAAGGAGCTGTCGACGGCGATCAAGCTCTCGCGCGCCGGTCTGCGCCCGAAAGAAAAGCCGATCGGCTCCTACCTCTTCACCGGCCCGACCGGCGTGGGCAAGACCGAGGCGGCCAAGCAACTGGCCAAGACCATGGGCATCGAGCTCATTCGCTTCGACATGAGCGAGTACATGGAGCGCCACACCGTCTCGCGCCTGATCGGCGCGCCGCCAGGTTACGTCGGCTACGATCGCGGTGGCTTGTTGACCGAAGCCGTGAGCAAGACGCCGCATGCGATCCTGTTGCTGGACGAGATCGAGAAGGCTCACCCCGACGTCTTCAACGTCCTCTTGCAGGTGATGGATCACGGCACATTGACGGACAACAACGGCAAGAAGGCCGACTTCCGTCACGTCGTCCTGATCATGACGAGCAACGTCGGCGCGCAGGAGCTAGCGCGCGGCATGCTCGGCTTCGGCAATCGCGACGATCAGAGCAACGAAGACCACGCGATGCGTAACACCTTCAGCCCGGAGTTTCGCAATCGCCTAGATGCTCGTATCCGCTTCGATCCGCTCTCGCCCGACGTCATGCAACGTGTCGTCGACAAGTTCATCAAGGAGCTCAGCGAGCAGCTCGCGGAGCGCGAGGTGACGGTTTCCTTGACGGAGGCAGCTCGCGAGTACCTGGCGGACAAGGGTTACGACAAGCACTTCGGCGCGCGTCCACTGGCCCGTCTGATTCAGGACGAGCTCAAGCGCCCGCTCGGTGACGAGCTCCTGTTCGGCGAGCTCGAAAACGGTGGCCACGTCACGGTCGACTACCGCGAAGGCGCGGTGAAATTCGATCTACGCGGGCGCCCGCCCAAGACCGGCCCCAGCGGTCCGAAGCTTCTCAATTAGCCGCAAAGCAGCGAGTCGCCGATGGCGATGCGTGAGTTCTGGATCGACCGCGGTGGCACCTTCACCGACTGCATCGGCTACGATGCGGACAGCGGCGAGGTCCGTGTTGCCAAGGTGCTTTCGTCGGACGATGCGCCGCTGATCGGCATCCGCCGGCTGCTGGGCTTGGCGCAAGACGCGCCGTTGCCCGCCTGCGAGCTCAGGCTGGGCACGACGCTGGCGACGAACGCACTGCTCGAGCGCAAGGGCGTAAGCACGGGCCTGTGCATCACCCGCGGCTTCGGCGATCTGCTCGCGATCGGCGATCAGAGCCGCCCCGATCTGTTCGCGCTGGCGATCGACAAGCCGCAGCCCTTGTGCACGGCGGTCGCGGAGGTCAAGGCGCGTGCGCTGCCGGGTGGCGCAACGCTCGCAGGCGTCGACGCGAGCGAGATCCGCTCCGCGCTCGAGCCTTTGCGAAGCTCCGCGCTGTCGAGCCTCGCCGTCGTGATCATGCACGATCACGCGGAAGGTCAGCTGGAGCGCGCGATCGGGGAGCTCGCGCGCGAAGCCGGCTTCGAGCACGTCAGCCTCAGCCACGCCTTGTCGCGCGAGGCGGGCCTGCTGGCGCGCGCCGAGACGACCGTGCTCGACGCCTACCTGACCCCGCTGCTGCACTCGTATCTGGACGCGCTCGCGGAGAAGCTCCCCGGCTCGACCCTGCGCTTGATGCAGTCGAGCGGTGGCCTCACCAGCAGCGCCGGTTTTCGCGGCCCGAACGCCATCCTGTCGGGGCCGGCGGGGGGCGTGGTGGCCTGCGCCAAGATCGCCAATGCCTCGGGCTTCTCGCGCGTGATCGGTTTCGACATGGGCGGGACGTCGACCGACGTCTCGCGCTTCGACGGCGAGTACGAGCTCACCTACGAACGGCAGATCGCCGGGCTGCGCGTGCGCGCGCCGAGCCTGGCCGTCCACACCGTCGCCGCGGGCGGTGGCTCTCTGTGTCGCTTCGACGGTGCCAAGCTCACTGTAGGGCCCGAGAGCGCCAGCGCCGTGCCCGGCCCGCTCTGCTACGGCCGCGCCGAAGCGCGTGAGCTTGCCATCACCGATCTCAATCTGCTGCTCGGTCGCGTCGTGACGGACACGTTCCCCTTCGAGCTCGACGTCGAGCGGCCCCGGCGCGCTCTGCGAGAGCTCACGCACTCGGTCGCAACAGCCGGGTACGAGCGCGAGGCGGAAGCGCTGGCCGAGGGCTTTCTCGAGATCGCCAACCAGCACATGGCCGAGGCCATTCGCGAAATTTCGGTGGCGAAGGGCTACGACGTACGCGACTACGCGCTCTCGGTGTTCGGCGGCGCGGGCGGACAGCACGCTTGCGGCGTGGCACGCCGGCTCGGGATCAAGACGACCCTGTTTCATCCGCTGGCTGGCGTGCTCTCCGCCTACGGCATCGGTCTCGCCGACGTGAGCTGGCACGGCGCCCGCGAGCTCCGCGACTTTCGCATTGGACACGCCGACGAGACGCTGATCGAGCAAGCCTTCGCAACGCTCGAGACCGAGGGCCGACGCGAGCTCGAGGGTTCCCTGCCCCGAGGCGCCGACCTCACCGTCCAGCGCCGCATCGATCTGCGCTACCAGGGCACGGAGACACGCCTGACCCTGCCCGCTGCGCCGCTCGAGGAGCTCGAACGGCTCTTCACCGAGCGCCACGCGCGAGAGCTCGGTCATAGCCGGCCCGGCCACGTCATCGAGCTCGTGGCCGCCCGCGTCGAGCTCACGGCCGAGCGCAAGGCGCCCGAGCAGGCCGGCACGAGCGGCGCCGTCACCAAGAGCCGCGCGCCGACCAGACTCTGGCACGACGGCCGCTGGCTCGACGGCGTCCCGGTGCTCGAGCGCGGCAACCTGGCCGCGGGCGTCACCATCACGGGACCGGCGCTGATCGCAGATCCCACGGGAACGATCGTCGTCGAGCCCGGTTTCGAAGTTCAGAAC
>DATLIL010000333.1:0-4353 GCA_035539475.1 Polyangiaceae bacterium | reverse complement strand
GGCGGCGGCACCAGCAGCGCCGCCGCGGCTGGTGCTGGCGGCAGCGGCACGGGCGCGGGCGCATCGGAGCTCAGCGTCGAATCGAACATCTTGGACTGGACGCTATGGGCCGCGGGGCTAGGCGGCGGCAGCGCCTCCGGGCGCGACGGCAGCTCCACCGACGGGGGCGGTGCATTCACGATCGCGGGCAAGAGCTCGGACGGCGGCTTCAACAGATCCGACGAGGGCTTGTCCGGCGGGATATCTTTGCGTTGCGTCGGCGCTGCATCGTCGAGAGTCACGTCGACATCGAGAGCGCCCACTTCGTCCTTGGTCGTCGTCGCGGGCAGCGGCGTGTCCTCGGCGCGGATCTTGGCGAAGCGCTCGATCACGACCGGGTCGAGCAGCGGCCCCGCCTTGGCAGCGCTGCGCGGGGGCGGCGGAACGGCGCCGGGTGGCCTGAGCGTGGCGGTGGCGGGCGCGGCCTCGTCGGCCAACGTCGGCATCGGCGGTCGCGCGCCTTCATAGCGCGCAGTGCCGAGCTCGGGACCGAAGGGTGAGGGTGGCCGCGGCGCCGATTGAGGCGGGACTCCGGGCTCGGGTCGCTTGTTGCCACCGAGCTTGCCGAAACTGCTCGGCGGCTTCTCTTCCGGCTTGGGCTTCTGCTCGCTCGGCAGTGTGATCTTCGGTGGCGAGATCTGCGGGCGCACGAACTTTGCGGCGTTGCGTGGCGCCGGCACCACCGTGCTGAACGAGCCGGTAGTCGGCACGAGCTCGGGCTTGGGCGGCACCACCTTCGGATCGGCCGATTTCGAAGGATCGAGAGGCTTTTCTATGCTGCCCGCAGGCAGCGCGTGGGCCAGCTCCGCCACCTTGTTGGCGGGCACCCATTCGGCCCAACCCGAGCGCCAGACCAGCGTCCTTGCCGGCAGCGCTCCGGCGAGCTGAGCAGAGAGGATCCCTTTGCTCCCGGACTGCTCCTTGCCGTCGGGATCGATCCATCGCCACTTCACTTCGTCGGCGCCTAGCTTCATCGTGAGTCTTGGCCCGAGGGGCTGGACCGAAATTATGCCCGAGATTGTCGTTTCAGCCTAACCGTTCTCCGGGCCGGTTTCGGAGCGCGCTCGGGCCAGCGAGGCGACGGCCAGCACCGAGGTCCCACCCTGGGCCAGCGCGCACAAACAGGCCTGTATCGTGGCGCCGGTGGTCACCACGTCGTCCACCAGTACGAGACGGCCCGACCCGGAGGCCTGACGCTGGCGAAAGGCACCCGCGATGTTGTCGCTGCGCTCAGAGCGGTCGAGCGCCGCTTGCTTCGAGGTGTCACGCAGGCGCTCCAGCAATCGGGGAATGAAACGCGCTCGGTGCGCCCGCGCCAGCGCCTGAGCCACGAGCGCTGCCTGGTCGTAGCCCCGCTCCGCGAGACGCGCGGGGTGCAGCGGCACGGGCACGAACGCGTCGTCGGGCGAAAGCTCGAGCGCGCGGATGTGGTCGGTCAGCAGCCGCGCGAGGCCTCGGGCGAGCTCGGGGCAACCGCCGTACTTGTAGCGGTGGATCGCCTGCTTGAGCGGCGGCCCGTACAGGCCGCCGGCAAGCAGCGGCAGCCCGAGGAGCTCTTCCTTCGGCGCCGAGCACGGTTGGCCACAGTCCGCGCAGAAGAGCGAGCGGCTCGCCTCGCCGCAAGACGCGCAGCGCGACGGGGCCACGAGCTCCAGCGCGAGATCGAGAGCTTTCTGCCACATGCCGCTCGAATCGGTCGGCAGCGGTGGCCAGTTGTGCGCTTTCGGCGCCGGCTCTCAGGTCACGCCGAGCAGCTTGCTCATCGAGGCTTCGTCCGCAGGCGTGAAGCTGTAGCGGTCGAACTCGGAGCTCATCACCCAGCGAAAGTCACTGACGTTCACCGCCGCGGGCTCTCCGCTCGAGATCTGGCACTCGTACAGATACAGATCCACGGCGTAACGCTCGTAGGGGTGGTTCACGTAGCTGATGAGCTCACCAGGCTCGACGCGCACGCCGAGGCGGTGTTCCACCTCGCGTTCGAGCGCGTCCGCGTCGGTTTCCCCGGACTCCACTTTTCCGCCCGGGAACTCCCAGAGCAGCGGCAGCACGGCGGTCGCGCGGCGCTGCGTGATCAGATAGCGGCCGTCGCGTTCGATGACGGCCGCTACGACGCGAATGGTCTCACCAGCTCGCATGAGGGGATTGGCGGCGCGGGTGCGCCGCCTCCTTTGCGATCAGTAGTCGACTCGGAAGAGCTGTTGGCCCATGAGCAGAATTTCGCCGGACTGGACCGTGCGCTCTGCCTTCAGGCGGATGAAGGTGCCGTTCGAGCTGCCGACGTCGGTCAGGTAGACCTTGCCGTCCGAGCCGCGCGCCACCTTGCAATGCAAACCGGAGACGTAGCCGTCTTCGGAGAACAGGATGTCGCCACGCTCGCGACCGCAGTGGACGCCGCGCTCGGGAATGGGGAACGCGTTTCCGGTCGTGTCACGACCGATGACCAGCGCCAGCCGTCCGATGTAGCCCTTGGCGGGGCTGCCGAAACGCTCGACACCGTCCGAAGACTTGCCGGCGCCCTTGAGCTCCTCGAGACGAATGATCTCCTGACCGATGCGGAAGACCTCGCCGTACTCGAGCAGATACTGCTCGTTGGGCCTGAGCTTGAGGTAGACGCCGTTGAGCGAGCCCTCGTCCTTGACGTTGATCTGGCCGTTGCGTCGCGTGAACGTGGCGTGACGCGGAGAGAGGTAGCTGTCACCGGCGAAGATCGAACCCGTGTCGCGACCGAGCAGTACGGACGCACCATCGGGCAAGCGGAAGCTACCAGCTTCACTGCCGTCAGCGCGCAGCGCCGTCATCGTGACGCCGAACGTCGTGGAGCCAGCGCCGGCCGCAGGCGCCGATGAAGCCGCCGACGGAACCGCAGCGGAACCGGAGAGCGCGGAGAGGTTGTAGCCGCACGACGCGCAGAAGCGATTGTTCGTTCCGTTGACGTGTCCGCACTGCGGGCACGTCACGGTCGCGCCGGCGGGCGGAGGCGTAGACGGTGCTGCTGACGGAGCAGCTGCAGCCGCAGCTGGAGCCGATCCGCTCGGACGCGGCGCAGCAGCAGCAGCGGCGGGCCGCGGCGGAGCGGCGGCGGGCGCTGCTGCCGGCGCTTGCGCCGGAGCTACAGCGGCGGGTCCCGGTGAAGGAGTGGGCGACCGAGCAGGCGCAGCTGCTGGAGCTGCTGCTGCCTTAGCGGGCGCTGGTGCTGCCGCAGCGGCGGGTGCTTGCACTGCGGGCATGCCTTGCGGAGGAGTCGCGGCAGTGAACTGCTTCGCCACCGCGCCTCGCGGGAGCTCTGCACCACATCCGAGACAGAACTTGTAATGGTCCTGGTTCTCCTTGCCGCACTTCGAACAAGTGATCACGTTGGGCCTCCCTGGGCGCTGACTCTACGAGTGCGCCGGCCTGAACTCGAATTGCTCGTAACCGCGCGATTATCCACGCTCCTTTCCAAGGGTCAAGGAGTTGGCACGCGAGTCAGCTCGAGAGGATCGCAAGCGCTTCACGAAGTAGTTCGGCCAGGGGTGACGAGTCGACCCGGGGGCCGAGGCTCGCGACCGCCTTCTCGGCCTCACTCGCGCGGTAGCCCATGTTCGTGAGCGCGCTCGTCAACCGAGCCGCAGCATCGCCGGCCGGCTGGCTGGGAGCGACGCCAGGCGCTTCGAGCAGGCCGTCGACGGCGAGCTTCTCTTTGAGTTCCAGCACCAATCTCTCGGCAGTCTTTCTGCCGATGCCCGGCACCTTGGTCAGGCGAGCGACGTCACCGGCGCGGACGGCGCGCGAAAGCTCGGCGGCAGGCAGCGCGCTGAGGACGCCCATTGCCGTCTTCGGTCCTACATTGGGGACACCAATGAGCAGGCGGAAGACCCGGCGCTCGCTCTCGCTGGCGAATCCGAAGAGCTCGAGGGCGTCTTCGCGCACGTGGGTGTGGACCACGAGCTCCACGTCGTCGCCCGATTTCCTGGCGCGACCAAGCGTCCCCGCGGGGGTGAGGACCTCGTAGCCAAC
Organism: Polyangiaceae bacterium; assembly: GCA_035539475.1. Lineage (GTDB taxonomy): Bacteria > Myxococcota_A > Polyangia > Polyangiales > Polyangiaceae > PMG-095. The sequence continues at coordinate 318 of DATLIL010000333.1, read as the reverse complement.
GCCTCCAACATCCACCAGGACGAGGCCGCTCACCTCGTCTCCAGCGATGCGCCCGCGCAAACGTCCGATCACGGCGGCGGACTCTACCACCATTCGTGTTCGGGTCAGGTCCAGCCTGTGCTAGAGCGCCGGACAATGCTCGAGCGCAGCTTGGCAACGGTGATTCTGGCGAGCGGCGTGGTCCTTGGCTGCGGAGGCTCGTCCAGCGAAACCCCGCCGCCGCTCGAACCGCATCCGATGAACATGCACTACTCGCGCTCCGCCACCACGCTCGGCAACGAGATCGAGGTGCCGATCGCAGTCGACGCCGGCGTCAAC
>DATLIL010000332.1:0-1720 GCA_035539475.1 Polyangiaceae bacterium | reverse complement strand
CAGGCTGATCGCGGCGAAAGCGGCCGCGCCGACGATGGACGTCAGCGCCAGGCCGAGCAGGCTGCCCTGAACGACCGTGCCGAAGACGAGCTTGCCGAACAGCACCAGCAGCGTCAGCTCGAGGGCGAGAAACAGGCTGCGCGCGACGAAGTGAGCGAACAAGAAGTGGCTGCGGCGCATGGGCGTGACGGCGTAGCGCCTGAGCAGCCGACGCTTGCGGGCGAGCACCAGGTTGTAACCGATGCCCCACATACTGCTGCCCATCAGGTTCAGGCCGATCAGGCCGGGGATCAGGAAGTCGACGTAGCGGGAGCCGGGCTCGCTGATCACTTTCTCGGAGATCGCCAGCGAGTCTCGCCGGCCGGCCGCGCGCTCGAGCTCGTCGGCCACGATAGCGCGTGCCAGCTGACCGCGCTCTTGACCCGCGTCGTAGAAGAGCTCGGGCGCCGTTCCGCCGCGGCGATCGAGCACGAGATCGATCTTGGTGCGAGCCAGGGCGCGCAGCGCTTCGTCTCGCGCCATGCGCTCGGCGCGCAGCCGCTTGCTGGAGAGCAGCGCGCGCTCGAGCTCGGGGTCGGCGGCCACGACCGCGACTCGCGGGGGCTCGGGAGCGCGATCGCGAAAGGCCAGCCCGAGACCGAAGGCCATCAGCAAGGGAAAGCCGAAGACCCAGAACACATAGCCTGGCTCGCGCAAGAACTCGCGCAGCCTGGCCTTGATCAGCTCGGCGAGCGGCGAGAGCGCCCGTTTTTCGCGCTTCACGTCGTCGTCCCTTCGTTCTTCAGCGCTCGCCCCGTGAGCTTGAGGAAGACGTCGTCGAGCGTGGCCTGATGCGTGCTGAGGCCGATTGGCGTTACCTGCTGGCGCTCGAGCTCGGCCAGCACTGACTGCAGCGCGGCGAGGCTGCGCTCGATCTGTAGCCGGTAGCGCTCACCGCGCTTCTCGAGCGCGGAGACCGGCGGGAGCGCCGTCAGGGTCGTGTCGTCGAGCGGCTGCCGGGTCTCGAATTCCACGAACTGGACCAGGCCGAGCCCGTCGACGAGGGAGCGCGGCGTGCCGAGCGCGATGATCTTGCCCCGGTCCATGATCGCGATGCGATCGCACAGCGTCGCCGCTTCCTCCATGTAGTGAGTGGTGATGAGAACCGTGCGGCCCTCTTCACGAAAGCGTTCGATGATCGACCACAGTGCCTTGCGGGCGCGCGGATCGAGACCCGTCGTCGGCTCGTCGAGGAACAGCAGCTCCGGATCGCCGCACAAGGCCGCCCCGAGGGCCACGCGCTGCTTCTGTCCGCCGGACAGCTTGTGGTAGTGCTTGCTGCGCTCGGCGCCGAGATCGAGCAGCTCGATCAGCTCGTCCACGTCGCGCCCGCGCGGATAAAACGAGCGAAAGAGCTCCAGCACCTCCTCCACGCTGAGCTTGTCGGCCAGCTGCGTCTCCTGGAGCTGGACGCCGAAGCGCTGCTGGATCTCGCGGTCCTTGCCCTCGCCCCAGCGCAGGCCAAAGAGCTCGATCGTGCCGGAGTCGGGCCGGTGCAGCCCTTCGAGCATTTCGACGGTCGTGGTCTTGCCGGCGCCGTTCGGGCCGACCAGGCCGAAGCATTCGCCGCTCGGGACCTCGAGGTCGACGCCGGCGACGGCGAGCTCCTGACCGTAGAGCTTGACCAGCGCCTGAGCGCGAATCGCGGGGGCGTTCACGAGGCGGGGACCATAGGCGAGCC
>DATLIL010000331.1:0-1938 GCA_035539475.1 Polyangiaceae bacterium | reverse complement strand
CGCTACGATCTGGCGCTGGTGCAGGAGGACTTTGCCTACGGTCGTGAGCTGCGCAGCGCGATTGCTCATCAGTACACGACGCCGGCCTTCCTGCGCGTCGATCGCACCACGCTGGGTGACGGTCTGAGCCAGTTCTCCAAGTCTCCGTTCATGGGCTTGCTGCGCGAGACATGGCGCGATTGTAACGGGATCTTCGGCGCGTTCTTCGATTGTCTCGCGCCCAAGGGCTTTACCTTCGCCCGTCACGTGCTCGGGCGCGGTACCACCGTGGACGTCTACAACGTGCACCTCGACGCGGGCTATTCGGACGCGGACGCGCAAGCGCGCAGGAGCCAGCTCGCACAGCTGTGGGAGGCGATCGAACGTCTCTCGCGCGGTCGTGCCGTCATCGTCGCGGGCGACACCAACCTCGAAGCCAGCGAGGCGTCGGTGTTCGGCGCCTTCTTGAACAAGGCCAAGCTCGTCGACGTCTGTCAGAAGCTCGGCTGCGCGGAGCCGTGGCGTATCGACCGTGTCATGTTTCGCAGCGCCGCTGCCGTCAGGCTGTCGGCGCGCAGCTGGCGAACCGACAAGAGCTTCACCGATCAGGCAGGAAAGCCTCTCTCCGATCACGTACCCGTGATCGTCGATTTCGACTGGAGCAGCACGCCGGTGTTGAATCAAGCAGCGATCGAGGTCGCGCGCAGGCGCGTCGCCACGCTACGATCCGCGCAGATCGACACGCCAGGCACCCGCAGGTGAGCTGCCGCTGGGGTCGCCGCTGAAACGCAGGAAGCCGCGGCTGACCATGGTGTCGATCATCTCCTCGGCCTCGAGCTCGGAGCTGCCCAGCACGTCCATGACGCAGTCACGCAGCGCGGTGCGACCCTCGAGGTAACCTGCCACGGCGCTGCCGGTGAGCTCGCTCTGTAGCGATTGCGCCAGATCCGCGAGGTCGACGTCTTCTGGATAGAGCTTGTTCATTTCAGAATCGAGCTCTGCTGCACGCGCCGTGCCGATTTACCCGCCGGTCAGGGTTTTATCCGCCGAACGTTGTGCGCCGGCTGCGTATTCTTGCCCGGCACGTCACCCGTGATCAGATCCTGCCAGGTTCCCGTGACGACCAGGCCTTCTTCGGCCAGAACCACGACGGTGAAATGGCCGGGTTCGTCGCTGCCGTCGCGCAGCGCGGGCGCGAGCTCGGCAGCGGGACCGTGCAGTGCGCCACAAAGCACCGCGCGCGGCAGGCACGTGGCACGACGCCCCGCACCCGCGATCGGAGCGCCGACGAACAGCAGGCTCTCGGCGGCGGCGCGGCCGTAGGGGAAGCCCGCGTCGACGACGAGCCCGACGGGATCGGTCATCCGTTCTTGCCGAGCCAGGGCGAAGCTCTCGAGCAACCGCCAGCGCACGTCGACGATGCAACGCAGGGCTTCGAGGGACGAGCTCGACGACATGGTGATCCACTACGGTACGTGCCCGGGGGAGCCAAGCGCCTCGGCAGGCAGCCATGACATTTCCTGGCAAGCGCTTGGTTTCCGGGGCGGATGTGCGAGAGGACGGCGGGCCAACCGGTAATTTCGGCCGCGCTGGCAGCGCGTAGCGCCAAAGGCCGCGAGAAAAGTCGCGCGCCGACCCATCCGGCACTAGGCTCTAGGTCTCCCATGGCAGTCGTGGTCGTTTGCACCTCGTGCGGCAAGCGCCTCAGTATTCCTGAGGCGCTGTACGAGAAGAAGGTGCGCGGTCGCGTCGTCAGCATCACCTGCAAGGTGTGCGGCAACCCGGTCAAGGTCGACGGCACGGTGCCGCCGCCGGCGAGCGTCGGGCCGAAGTCGGTCCCCGAGATGCCGAGGAGCGCGCGCGTTCCGCGGGAGCTCGTCCCGGAGAGCGTGCGCCGCATGGAGGCGAGCCCGCCGGAGCCCAGCCCGCTGGAACAGGATTGGGGAGACGACCGCAGGC
>DATLIL010000330.1:0-2872 GCA_035539475.1 Polyangiaceae bacterium | reverse complement strand
GTGCCGTGGCGGCGACGAACAGATCGCCATCGCCAGCGGCCGGCTGAAGACGAGTACCGGGGCCGGCGCGCGGCCGGGCGCCGAGGTCCTGGTCTTCACCCCGCACGGCGTGCTCCGTTACGGCGACGCCACCCTGGACCTCACCGTCGATCAGCGCCGGCTCAGCGTGCTTCCGAAGATTGGCCAGGTCTGGCTCGAGACACTGGAGGGGAAAACGGCAGAGCTTGCCCTGCCGCTGGGCAAGGCCCACGTGGCCACGAGCAAGCGCCCGGCGAGCCTGGAGCAAAGGTGTGAGGCTCTCGCACAACGTGCCTCCGAGCTCGGCACTGCTTTGACGAGCGGAGCCAAGAGCGGACCCGAGCTATCGTCCCGAGCCGTCGAACACATGAAAGCGCGGCGTGAAGCGCGCTTCGCTTGCGGTGCCGGCGAGTCGTTTGCTGCCGGCCTCGAACCCCCGGAGCGCGGCCGGCTGCTCGACCGACTCGCCGAGCTCGAGCAGCGCTACCGCGCGTTCCCCAAGAACCAAGCTGCGCCAAATCCCTGATGCTGGCGTTGACAGTCTCATCCCTGCACCGCTAGCGTCCGCTACGACGGGACGCTGAATGGTATTTCGATTCCAGCCCCTTTGTCGCAGTACCCCTGCGGCATCATCATTGATCGCTTTCGCTGTGCTGCTTTCGTCGGAGAGCGCCCGCGCCGACGAACCCAAGAAGGTGAACGAGCCGCTCGTGATGCGCGAGCCTTCGGAAATCGTTCAAGTGGCCGACGCCTTCGACGAGGATGATCCCTTCGATCTCCACTTGTCGCTCGGCTACCAGAGCACCTGGACGAACGCGAACATCTACCGCGAGAACTCGATCAGCCAGCCGGGTTTGACGACGGGCGGCTACACGACGTCGAACCTGAACGTCGCCAAGTTCGAGCAGCGCGTCTCGCGCCTGAACACCCGGGCAGACATCGGTATTTTCCGGGACATCGCCCTGGTCGTGCGCATGCCGGTGATCCTGTCCGACGATCGCGAGCTCAAGGGCGTGGACGGAAGCGCGGAGCAGCAGTCGTTGATCCTGCGCGGTGCGCCCGGCGAGCAGCTGTTCAGGCTGCCGTTCAAATCGCCCACGCGCAGCGGCATCGAGTACCTCGCCGTCGGCATCGACTTCGGTCTGATGAACCAGGCGCGCGACGCAACCAAGCCCACCTGGGTCATCGGCATCGAGGGGCGCTTCGACATCGACGAGCCGATGCACGCGTGCAACGCGAACCCCGAGCCGGTCAACCTGAATCCCGCCGTGGCCCAGGTCGACTGCGCCGACCCCTCCGACATCAATCGTAACGGCGTGTCCGGAGAGTTCGTCGACGATTTCGGCTCGCTCGAGGGCAGCTTCTCGGGCTCGCGCGACGCTGGCGTGAGCCGCGGAACCACCGGGCTCGAGGGCCACATCTACCTCTCGCGCCGCGTGAAATACATCGAGCCCTACGGCGGCTTCAAGGCGCTGATCGAGTTCCAGAACGACAGCAGCGACTACGGCGCGACCGATCTCCAGGGCTCGCTCGTCAATCACCCGCCGCTGCGCGGCTCGATGATCGCCGGCATCGCGGTCATGCCCTGGGAGGTGCGTGACGCCTACCAGCGCCTGACCCTCGACTTCCGCTTTACCGGCACCTACGTCTCCGAGGGCCGCGACTACTCCGAGCTGTTCGACGCGCTCGGCTCGTCCGACGCGCCGTCGCTGCGCGTGCCGCAGTACGCCGAGTACCAGGCCAACGGCGATTCGGCGACCGCGGGCAACTTCCCCTCGGTGGCCAACCCGAACTCGCAGAAGGTGTACTTCACCGGCCTGACCGACGTGCAGCAGCACGGCATCTACAACATCGCGGGCTCGGTGACGTACCAGGCCGGCGAGTACGTGAAGTTCAACGCGGGCGCCGGCTACACCTTCGTGCAGGGCCACTTCATCACCTTCGATCAGGCCTGCAACCCCGACTTCAGCGACGACGTCGGCAAGTCGGGTCCCTGCCGCACGACCACCGCCGGTACGGCGCTGGGCGCCAGCAGCGCCGAGGCCACGGGCATTCCCAACCCGAACTACCGCAAGGTCATCAACGACCCCGGCTTCCGCTTCAAGGTCGACAACGGTACGTCGCTCGACGCGTGGGTCAGCGCCACCGTCATGTTCTGACCATGAAGCTTCGAGCTGCCGCGCTGCTCGGCATGCTCGCGTGGTGGTTGCCGGCTGCTGCGCTCGCCGACCGCGCGCCGCTCACGCTGCTGCCGGTGTCCACTCCGGAGCCGGCCGAAGGTGAAGCGCAAAAGCCGCTCGCACGTCAGGCCGAGATCCTGTCCGACGTGCTGGCGGACGCGGCCTACGACCAGGGCTTCGAGCTCAAGGCGCCCGAGGGCAGCGCCGAGCAGAAGCCGCTCGACGACGACTGGCTCGTCGACAAGGCGCGCGCGGGCTGGGTGGTATCACCGCGGCTCGAGCAGAGCGGCAACAAAATCGTGGTCAGGCTCGTGGCCGTGGCGCCGGGCTCGCGCGTGCTGCTCGTGCGCAGCGAACGCATGGAGCCGAGCCTGATCGAGGTACGCAGCATGACCACGCCGCGCACCTCGATCAGGTTCGAATCCATCCGCTCGCTGCGCAGCAGCAGCACGCGCGAGCCCGGCGCGACGGCGACGAGCCTGACCACGATCTTGCTGCCGCTCTGCTCGAGCCGCGGCGACACCACCCAGCCCGCGCGTGCCTTGTCGACGAGCCAGTCGTCGTCGAGCGGTTTCTGCTCGGCCGTGCCCTCCGGCGCCTTGAGCTCGAAGCCCTGATCGTAGGCCGCGTCCGCCAGCACGTCGGACAGGATCTCGGCCTGACGTGCGAGCGGC
>DATLIL010000329.1:0-4874 GCA_035539475.1 Polyangiaceae bacterium | reverse complement strand
CCGAGGTTCTCCCCAGAGAACGAGCGCCGCAGATCAAAAACTAGTTCCGGGAGCACGATTCGAACGTGCGCCGCACGGCTTCAAAGACCGGCATCCTGCCGCTAGACCATCCCGGAATCGGTGATGTGAAGGTTCGAGGCCCGGGTAACGCTCCCGGCAGATCCTGCGTGTCGAACAGGCGCCTTCGCTTGCTGGCTCGCCTCGAATGGTTGGGCATCCGCGATTCGAACGCGGCCGCGAGTCTTATCAGAACCCGAAGGTCAACCAGACCATCATGCCCAGTGGTCGCCACGCAGCGAGTCGAACGCTGTGCGCACGTCGTATGAAAACGTCGCCGTTCCGAACGTCGTGGCGAGAAAGCTGCGGCGCTCCCGTGCTGAGTCGAACAGCAGATCCACGCTTCGGAGGCGCAGAGCCGGATCCGCCGGCGAGAGCAGTGGCGCCCCTGGATCGAATCGAACGACCTAGCCTGGCTTCGTAGACCTGGCGCCGGATCCACCGGCAAGGGCATGGCACCGCGTACGGGTTACGATCCCGTCTGGCGAGCTTGAGAGGCTCGCGACCTCACCAGAAGTCGAACGCGGCATGGCGCTCCCGGCAGGAATCGAACCTGCTCGCTCGCGCTTAGAAGGCGCAGCGCTGTCCTCAGCGAGAGCCTTTGGAGACGCGCGTCGGAATCGAACCGACCCGTCAACGGGTTGCAACCGTCGCCGCTCCCCAGAGCAGCGCGTCATGGTGTAGTCGGCGGGAGTCGAACCCGCGCTCCGACCTTGGCACGGTCGTTTGCTACCGTAACAACTCGACTACGTGGTGCGCGTTGAGGGACTCGAACCCTCACTGTCCGTTTGGAAGACGGGCGTGCTTGCCGTTGACACCAAACGCGCGTGGAGCCGGCTGCGGGTTATGCTCCCGCTCCGAGCGACATACCAAGTCGCGCGGGCTCTAAGCCGAACCGGCACTGGTGGAGATGTAGGGAGTCGAACCCTCTGAGCTGGTTTGCAGGACCGGCTCGTAGCCCGCTACACATCCCCTTGGCACGTCGCCAGCGAATCGAACGCTGTCCGTCAGTTTTGGAGGCTGATCGGTCACCATGACCTGCGACGTATTCTTGCGTCCCCGCTCCGAGTCGAACGGAGCTCGCTGATTTAGGAAATCGGCTGCCGGATCCGCCGGCAGGGACAGTCTTGGGGTGTCGCGCAGAATCGAACTGCCTCACGCGGGTCACGGCCGCGCCGCTTCACCAGATGCGCAACGACACCATCGGTCAGAGACCTGGGAATCGAACCCAGCCAGGCCTGCGCCCGAAGCAGGCGGCCCACCTTGGACCATGTCTCTGGTCCCTCGAGTTGGTTACGCTCCAACCTCTCCCGCTCTTCAGGCGGGCGCTGTCACTAGGTCAGCTGTCGAGGGGCACCGCGTGCGGGGATCGAACCCGCCTCGCCGGTTTGAAGGACCGGAGACGTCACCAGACGTCGAACGCGGCATGAAGGCAGACTATTTCTTTGGCTCGGTCTGCCAGCGATGGAGCCTCCGCCGAGAATCGAACTCGGGCCGGCACGTTACGAGGGTGCTGCTCGACCATTGAGCTACGAAGGCATTAGCTCCAGGAGCAGGAATCGAACCTACGGAAGCCACATTAACAGTGTGACCAGTGTACCAACACACAAGTCCTGGAACAGAAGGCGGCGGGTGGCCGCCTTCTGGCTTGCAGGAGAGCCCGCCGCGCTAAGAGCGCCGGCACGTCCTGTCGAATTGTCAAAGATGCGGCATTTTGAATTCCGCATTGATACGGTGCCCCTGAGCGAGGCTCCGCCTTGCTGCGAACGCAGCGGTAGGTGTGGACGGAATCGAACCGTCGCCGATGGATTAAGAATCCACTGCTCGACCCTCGAGCTACACACCCTCAGGTACACTTCGGCCGAGTGGGTCAGGCGGGAATCGAACCCACGACTGCCGACTTAAAAGGACGGAACTCTACCTACTGAGTTACTGACCCATGCTCACACGTCGAGTCTGCATCTCGCCGCTCGTCGATCACCGACGAACAAAACGAAAAAGCCGCCTGGTGTCCCGGGCGGCTTTTCACGCGAAAACTCGCGAATTGGCGTGAAATGCCGGCCCTAGCTACGACCCTCCATGACGATGAAGCGACACGCGGCTTGGCTCGCCGCACACACTCGTCCGGATTCGCGTTTGCGATTCCAGGTGAGATGGAGTGCGGGTCTCGTCAACATGACAGAGCACACAATGAACCTTCGCGCGTGATTCGTCAAGTACCTTGTTTGAAATTCAAAACACGAACGTCACTGGAAGACGTTCGCACACGGCGTGCTCGCGAGCTCTTGTTCATCGAGCGCGAGCAACAGATCGGCGAGCGCTTGCACACCTGGTGGTATCGACGTGCAGCCTTGCTCCATGCACTCGTCACCCACCTGGATCACCGCGTCACCAATCGTGACCTCTAGCAACTGACCATCGTAAGGACGAGGATCAGTGCCGTACAGCACGGGTGCTGCGGCGATGGCAGCAACGACATCGCTGTCACTCAGCGCTGTCAGCACGTCGTCCGGCCCCAGACCATCCTCAGCGCACGCCACCGCCAGGCCTTGTGTGCAAGTGTCCGTCGGCGGACCGTCGAGCGGGCCCTGTTGGTGGGAGTAGACGGCGCAGGGCCCGAGCGAGCTCGAAGCCAGCGACACCACGTGACCACCTACCCTGCCCCAGGTCAGCACTTCTTCGACGCAGCACGCACCGGTACCGTCGCTTCCACCCGCCGCCTGACCGCCGACGCTTTCTCCGGCGACGCCGTTTTCGCCAGCGTCCGAGTCTCCAGCGCCAGCAGAGCTCTGCCCGCCGCTGCCAGCGCCTCCCTTTCCACCAGCCGTGCCGGCGCTGCCGGACGATCCACCGCCGCTGACGTCGTCATCGTCACTCGAGCCCGACGAGCAGGCAACGAACACCGTACACAAGCCGAGGATCCCGAACCACTTGGGTAATTGCGCCATGGCGGGGACATGATCGTCCACTCCGCGGCCGTGCGCAAATCACTGCCGAGTATCGCTCACTCTCCGCCGAGGCCCAGGCTGAGCGCGCCGCCGAGCGCGGCGTAAGTGCGGGCGCTCGCTTGCTCGGCGCCGACGACCGTCGGCATCGTGCCGGCGCCGATCTGGAGATCGAGGCGCACGCCATGGAACACGCTGTCCAGGTGGCGCGCGACCTCGAAGCCGAGCCCGGCGTCGAACGAAGGGTAAAGACCGCGTGCCTCCGCACTGACGGGGATCTGCATCTCGCCGCAATCGAGGCCGTAGCGCAGCTCTGCGTCGAGGCAGTACTCACCTTCCGCCGACAGCGCGGTGAGCGCGGCGCTGCCGAAGACATGCAGCTCGAGCCAGTGACTCTCGGGCGTCACGCGAAAATCGCTACCGAGCTCAGCGCCCACGCGCCAGGCCTGGTACGAAGCACGTTTGCTCTGGCCCGAACCGTGGGTTCCGTAGAGCAAGCCGCCGAGCGCGAGGCGCTTGTCGCCGTCGACGTGCGCTCGGTAGCCGAGCATCCCCTCGGGGTAGCCACCATTGTCGTCCTCGCCGACGTAGCGGCCTCCGATCACGGCGCCCGGTAGATCGATCCAGCGGTCCGGCTCGACCAGGATGCTGGCCTGCCCGATCGACGTGCCCTTGGCCTCTTCTTGCACCGCGCTCGAGAGGTAGTAACCCGGCAGCGCTCCCGCGCTCAGGGTCACGTCGGGACGAGCCGCCGGAGCGAAGCTCGCGCCGGTCGTCGCCGGCATGGGGCCGAGCGTGGTGCACGCGCTGGTAAGAACGAGGGTGCTGACCGCGCGCCAGTTCATCGACTCGTTGATCATGGCACAGTCTCGCAGAGCAGTTTCCGGACCAACGCCGGCTGGCACGTGAATTCAGCGCAGGGGCGCCGGATTGACGCAGCGCGGCTGTTGCCCGCCGGCGTCGCCTGTGAATGTCGCACCCCGGAGCCTTCAGCGATAAAGCGTGCCCGCGTAGCTCACTGCCCAGGCCAGATAGACGAACGAAACGACTGCCGCGGCCAGTGGCAAGAACGGCGCACGCAACGCGAGCTCGCGACGAGCCGCTCGCGCCACCTTCTCGGCGAAGACCCGGTCGACCGCGCGGACAGGCAGCTCCTTCAGGGCTCGATCGAGATCATCGTTCATGCATCCTCCGTTGCCGCGGCGCGCTGGCCGGTCCGTGTTCGAGCAGCTCACCGAGACGCGCCCGCGCTCGCGTCACACGCTGGCGCAGAGCCGGGGCGGCGATGCCGAGCATGCGGCCGAGCTCGTGCTGCGCAAAACCTTCCACGCCGACGAGCAGCAACAGCTCGCGCTCGTCGAGCGGCAACGCCAGCAATGCCCGCTCGAGCTCCGAGAGCTCGAGCCCCTGCTCGGCGCTGTCCAGCGCGGCGATCTCACCGAGCTCGGCCTCGGCGCTCTCGGGATGTTGCTGGCGCAAGAAGCTCCGAAAAGCGTTGCGTGCCACCGTGAACAACCAGGCACGCAGATCGGAGTCTGGCCGGAGTGTCGCGCCACTTCGGGCCAGACGTAGCCAGGTCTCCTGAAACAAGTCCTCGGCAACGGTCTGACGCCCGGACAGCCGCAGCAGAAAGGCGTAGACCGCGTCGCGGTGTCGCGCATAGGAGAGCTCGAAGCCCCGCGGGTCTCGCGCTCGCAGCAGCGCCACCAGGTCAGGGTCGTTCTCGGCCACTCCTTGTGATGAACGCGGCAAGTGGCCGGGTGTGACAAGACTTTTTTTCGCCACGCCCCCTGTCACACGCCTCGGCCGGCCGCGTTTTCTCGAACATGATGACCCTGATGCTCGAGGGTGGCTTTCCGATGTGGTTCCTGC
>DATLIL010000328.1:0-5483 GCA_035539475.1 Polyangiaceae bacterium | reverse complement strand
CGCGCTCGCGAGCAGCGCGAGCCCTGCCGACATGCCGCCGCTGCCGACGGCACGGCAGCCGCAGCCGCCGTCCTCGCTCGATTGGGCATCAGTCGCTCCGTTCGTGCCGCCCGAGCCGCTGGACGGACCCGAGCCCGCTGTCGGCGCGGTCGTTCAGTCCGCTGAGGGTTTACCCTCGGGCTCGTTCAGAAAGCAGCGGCTCGACCCGGACGACACGTCGTACAGACGGGGCAGCTCTTGCGGGCAGCGCTCGAAGGCCTTCGGGCAGCGCGGATGAAAGCGACAGCCCGACGGCGGACGCGCCGGTGACGGCACCTCGCCACCGATCGGACGATCACGCTTCGCCCCGGCGGCGCGCAGCTCCGGCACGGAGGCCAGCAGGCCCTGCGTGTACGGGTGAGCGGGCTCCTCGAACAGCCGCTCGGTCTCGCGCAGCTCGACCACCTGCCCGACGTACATGACCATCACGCGATCGGCGATGAAGCGGACCACGCCGAGATCGTGGGTGATGAACAGGTACGACAGACCGAGCTTCTGCTGCAGCCCCTTCAGGAGCTCCAGGATCTGCGCCTGCACCGACACGTCGAGCGCCGAGGTCACCTCGTCGCAGAGCAGGACCTTGGGCTCGACCGCGAGCGCGCGCGCGATGCTGATGCGCTGGCGCTGGCCGCCGGAGAACTCGTGCGGATAGCGGCGCCGCAGCGCCGGATCGAGCCCCACCTGCTCGAGCAGCGCGCAGATCTTCTCGTCGGCGTTACGGCGCGTGGCGCGCTCGTGGAGCAAGAGCGGCTCCTCGATGATGGCGGACACGGTCAGGCGCGGGTTGAGGCTGGCGTAGGGATCCTGAAAGACGAGCTGCATCTCCCGGCGCAGCGGGCGCAGGGCCGCGCGCGAGCTGCCGTTCACCTGCTGCGCGCCAAAGCGGACCGCGCCGGACGTGAGCGGCTGCAGGCCGATCAAGGCACGCGCCAGGGTCGACTTGCCGCAGCCAGACTCACCGACGACGGCCAGCGTCTCGCCGGGAAAGAGATCGAGATCCACGCCGTCGACGGCGCGGATGGCGCCGCCCGCAGACGCGAAGTGCACCTCGATCCCGCGCGCGCTGAGCAACGGCGCGGCGCTCATGGCATCTCCTCCACCGGCACGATGCAGCGTCGCAGCCGGCCGCCTTCGGCCGGAAAGAGCTCCGGTTCGCCGTCGTGACAGGCGGGACGAACGCGCGGACAGCGCGGCGCGAAGGTGCACTCCTCGAACTTTCCGGCGTCGAGCCGCGGCGGCAGGCCGGCGATCGGGTGGAGCACGCCGCCGTTCGGCTGATCGATGCGCGGAGTGCTCTTGAGCAACGCCTCGGTGTAGGGGTGCAGCGGGCGGCGGAAGAGCTCGGCGGCGGGCGCCGCCTCCACGATGCGCCCGGCGTACATCACGATCACGCGATCACAGAGCTCGGCCACGACGCCGAGATCGTGGGTGATGAACAGGATCGACATCTTGCGCTCACGGCGGAGCTCGCGCAAAAGCTCGAGGATCTGCGCCTGGATCGTGACGTCGAGCATGGTCGTCGGCTCGTCGGCGATCAGCATCTCCGGGTTGCACAACAGCGACATGGCGATGCACACGCGCTGGCGCATGCCGCCGGAGAGCTCGTGCGGGAACGCCCGGACACGCTGAGCCGGGTCGGGGATGCCGACGCGAGCGAGCAGCTCGACGGCTCGATCGCGAGCCGCGCGCCGGGTCAGGCCCTGGTGCAGCTCCATCACCTCGACCAGCTGCTCTTCGATGCGCAGGTAGGGGTTCAGGCTGGTGAGCGGGTCCTGGAAGATCATCGACAGACGGTTGCCGCGCACCTGGCGCAGCTCGGCCTGTGAAGCGCGCGTGAGATCCTTGCCGGCGAAGCGGATCTGGCCGCGAGCGATCCTGCCGGCGGGCTTTTCGAGCAGGCCCAGGATGGCCAGGCTGCTCACGCTCTTGCCGCAGCCGGACTCACCGACCAGGCCGAGGATCTCGCCCTGCTGGAGCTCGAAGCTGACCCCGTCCACGGCGCGCACGACGGCGTCCCGACCGTGAAACTCGACACAAAGATCTTCGACCTCGAGCAACGCCATCAGTTCCTCGACTTGGGATCGAGCGCGTCGCGCAGACCGTCGCCCAGGAAGTTGAGGCTGAGCAGGGTCAGCGCCAGGAAGAGGCTCGGCCAGAACAAGAGCCACCAGTACGACTTCACCGGATTGACCACGGCGATACCGTCGGAGACGAGCTGCCCCCACGACAGCGTCACGCCGAGACCCAGAAACGACAGGAACGACTCGAGGATGATCACCGACGGCACCATCAAGGTGGCGTAGACGACGATCACGCCGACGACGTTGGGCAGGATGTGGCGGAAGACGATACGCAGGTCGCTCGCGCCCATGATCTCGGCCGCCAGCACGAACTCCTGATGCCGCAAGGTGAGCACCTGACCGCGCACGATACGCGCCATGGTCAGCCATTGCACCAGACCGAGCGCCAGGAACACGGGCAGCGCCTCGCCCCGTGCTGTCTCCGAGAACAACAGCATGATCAGGATGACGAGGAACATGTACGGGAGGCCGTACAGGAAGTCGACGATGCGCATCATGGCCTCGTCGACCTTGCCGCCGTAGTAGCCGGCGATGGCGCCGTAGCCCACGCCGACCAGGACCGAGACCAGCGTGGCCGCAATGCCCACGGAGAGCGACGTGCGGCCGCCGACGAGAACCCGGGCGAAGAGGTCACGCCCGACCGCGTCCGTGCCGAACCAGGCGCTGCCAGACGGCGGCTGGTTGCGCAGCGCCGGCCGCGTGACGTGCGGGTCGAGCCCCAGGATCATGGGCACGAGCACGCAGCAGAGCACCATGAAGACGAGCAGCCCCGCACCGAGCATGGCCATGCGGTTGCGCGTCAGGCGACGGATCGCCGCTTGCCACGGGCTCAGGCCGGCGACGCCGGTCGTCACGGGCGCGCTCATGCCCGCTCCCTCACGCGCGGATCGAGCCAGGCGTAGGCCAGATCGACCAGCAGGTTGAAGGCCGTGATCAGCCCGAAGTACACGAGCGCAGTGCCCAGCACGACGGAGTAGTCGCGGTTGATGGCTCCCTTGACGAACCACTGACCCATGCCGGGCACGCTGAACAGCACCTCGACCACGAAGGATCCCGTCATCACGGTGGCCGCCGCCGGCCCCAGGTACGAGACGACGGGGATGATGGCCGCGCGCAGCACGTGACGTCCGATCACGGCGCTCTCGGGCAGGCCCTTGGCGCGCGCCGTGCGCACGAAGTCCTGCTGCATGACCTCGACCGTGCCGCTGCGGGCCAGGCGCGCGATCACGGCCGCGCTCGGCAACGCCAGCGTCAACGCCGGCATGATCAGGTGGGCGTAGCTGCCCCAGCCGGCCACCGGCAGCACGCGCAGCCAGAGCGCGAAGACGATCATGAACATCGCTCCGATCACGAAGTTCGGCAGCGAGATGCCGATCAGCGCGACGCCCATGCTGGCGTGATCGGCGAACTGGTTAGGCTTGAGGCCCGCGCGCACACCCAGAACGAGCCCCAATGCGACCGAGAGCAGGAGCGCGAGCAGACCGAGTGAGAGGCTGACGGGGAAGGCCGGACCGATCAGATCTTCGACGCTCCTGCCCTGCACCTTGATCGACGGACCCAGGGTCCCTTCCACGAGCAGGCGCCTGAGGTAGATGCCGAAGAACTCGCCGGCGTTGTCGGGCACGCCGTACTGCGCGCGCAACGCGGCCTCCACCTGGGGGCTGGCCGCGCGCTCGTTGGCGAACGGATTGCCCGGCGCCAGGAACATGAGCAGCGTGGTGGCGTAGGTGAGGAGCAAGAGCGCCGGCACCAGGAACGTCACGCGACGCAGCACGATCAGCGGCGCGTAGCGGTAGGCAGCCGCTCCGAGCAGCAGCGAGAGCACCGCCGCGACCGCTACACCGAGCAAGAAGCGCAAGGCGAGCACGGCGACGCCGGCGAGCAGCAGTGAGCCAACGACGCGCGTCAGCCGGGGCGGCAGCCAGGCGCTCGCCACCACGAGCACGACCCCGACCAGGAGAGCGACGATCTCGCTACTTGCCATCGATGTGGATCTCGCGCAGCGGGTGAATCTCGCGTGGGTTAGGCCGCTTGCGACCGTCGCGACCCACGATCTCGTTGTAGAAGCCCTTCACCTGGGGCCCGACCATGCCGCTGTTCACGTAGAAGTAGATCGGGATGATCGGGAACTCGCGCTGGACCAGGATGGCTTCGGCCCGACCGAGCAGCTCGAGCCGCAGCTTGGCCGACAGCTCGAGGCGCTGGCTCGGCTCACGCGCCTCACGTACGGCCTGGACCAGGCGCCGCGCGGTGTCGGGATTCTCGACCTTGTCGAGCAGCGCGTCCGGACTTTGCAGGAACTTCTCGGTGTCGGCCGCGGCCTGGATCAGCCGGTCGTAGGTGGTGTTGCCCCAGCCGGTCTGGTTGTTGCCGCCGTTGGTGACCCAGAGGTCGAGGAACGTATTCGGATCTTCGTAGTCGCCGATCCAGCCAGCGCGGGCCAGGTCGTAGTCGAGCGCGCGCATGGTCTCCTGGTACGCCTGCCACTCCTGGTTGTAGGCCTTGACGTCGAGCCCCAGGTTGCGACGCAGCTGATCGGCCACGACTTCCGCCAGCTTCTTGTGTGACTCGTGAGTGTTGAAGAGCACGCCGAAGCTCGGAAAGCCCTTGCCCTCGGGGAAGCCAGCCGCCGCCAGGAGCTTCTTCGCCTCGGCCACGTCGTAACGGATCTCGCTCTTGGGTTGTTCGTACTCGCCGAGGCCTGGCGGCACGATGTGGCGCGCCGGGATCTGTCCAAGGCCGAGCACGTCACGCGTGATCTGCTCGCGGTCGACGGCGAGGTTCAGCGCCCTGCGCACCCTGGCGTCATCGAACGGCTTTCGCGTGGTGTTGATGCGGTAGTAGTAAACAGCGAGCGCCGGACCGATGTAGAAGTCCTTGCGCGGCTTCAGCGAATCCGCGAGGTCCATCGGGTAGCGGCCGTTGGGGATCCAGTCGACCTCGCCGCTCAGGTAAAGGTTCAGCGACGTGGTCAGGTTCTCGGTCGGCAAGATTTCGACCGAGCTCATCTTGACCTCGTTCTTGCCCCAGTACGTCTGGCTGCGCTCGAGCCGGATGCGATCGCCGACGCGCCACTCGGCGAGCCGAAAGGCGCCGTTGGACACGATCTTTTCCGGCAGGAACCAGTCCTTGCTCGAGCGCTCGACCAGCCAGCGCGGCACCGGGAAGCTCGGATAAAACGCGGCGATCTCGAGAAAGTAAGGCGTGGGCGCGACCAGCTCGACGACCAGCGTGTGATCGCCCTGTGCGAACACGCCGCCGTCGACGCCGAAGCGTCGCTTGGCCTCCTCGTACGCCTCGCGCCGGCGACGTCCCTCCGTGCGCAGCGCGTTCTCGAGAGCGAGCAGCGACGCCGAATCGAGC
>DATLIL010000327.1:0-14598 GCA_035539475.1 Polyangiaceae bacterium | reverse complement strand
GAACTGCAGCTGATCGTGCTCGGTGCGGTACGAGCCGGGCCGCGGCAGGATGTTGTTGTTCAGGCCCTCGCCAACGCCTTGCGTCGAATCATGGACGACGTTGAGCGCGGCCGTGCCGTAGAAGGAGAACTTCCAGCCAGGCTTCTCTTCGTCTTTGACCCTCTCCTTGGCGGGAGTCGGCTCTTCGGGCGCCGGAGCGGCGGCAGCCGGCGCGGCGGCAGGAGCCGGAGCAGGCGCGGGCGCCGCTGGTTCGGCCGCGGGAGGCTGTTCGCCTTCCGGCGCGGGCGCAGCTTCTTCTGCCGCCTGAGCCAGTGCTGACCCGGAGTAGAGAGAGAGGGTGGCTGCAAGCGCGGGCATGAGCCAGCGCGTGCGCAGGGAGGAGTCAGCTGCAGGTCGGGATGAACGCATTGAAGATAATCCGGACGTCAGGGGCAGGGCTTGCCGGGGCAGTTGGAGCCGCAGTCGACGCCTTCTTCTCCGGCGCCCTGTTTGCCGTCATCGCAGACCACGCGGGCGAACTTCAGTGTCCGGATGCCGTTGATGCTGAACACTGGCCTGCGGTTGTAGCCGCTCATGCTGAGCGTGTCGCCCTTCACCTCGTAGTTGACGAGGAACGGCGGGCCCGACGACTGGTCGAAATGGGTGAGCACGTCGCCGCTCTGGGCAAAGGTGCCGGCCTGGCCGGTGTAGATGTTGAGCTCATAGGAGCACTCGCAGCCGCTGGCCCTCGTGTTCTCGTGGCACTCCATGTTCTGCACGCCGCCCTCGACGACCCACAGGTCGCCGAGTTGTGATCCCAGCTGCTCGCACGTGATCGCGATGCCTTGCTGAGTCAAACACGTGTTCGGCATCTCGAGCGTCTGGCGACCGTAGACGACCGCGCCGAAGCTGAACGTGCTCTGGTTGTCGTAGAACAGGTAGGCGTCGTACCAAACGGGCTGCCCCGGCGCGAGCGGCGCGTGCTTCTTGATGGGCAGGCGGGGAAACCAGGTGTTCACGTTCGCGAGCGTGCCGTCCTCGTACAGGCTCAGATTCTGGCACCAATCGCCGCTCGCCTCCTCGGCAGGCGTCTCACCCGCCGTGGCTGGTGGCTGCTGCTCGAGCGTCACTGCCCGTGGCGGGTTACTGACGATGTCCTCACACGGCTCGACCACGATCCACATGGTCTCCGTGCGTCCAGAGCTCGTGCCCACGACGTCACCGCCGCCGCTGAACTCCTCATCGCAGGTGAGCTCCGGAGCACAGGCGGAAGCGCTGAGGGCGCAAAGCACCCCCAGCAGGGGAAGCAGACCGACTTTCATGACTACGGCGTGAGAGCTTCGATCTCTTGCATCATCTTTGTAAACTCAGGAATGGCAATGTCGTTCGAAGCGCCATGGCCGCGGCCCTGAGTGGTGCAGAAGATGACCGGGTATTCGGCCGGACAGGCCGTGTACTTCACGCATTCGCCGTCTGGAACTTCCCAGACCTCCGTCGGGCCGTCAGCTCCGCCGGTGCAGCCGTTCTGTCCGAGTGACCGATCGCGTTGCTCGGTGGCGCAGGAGTAGGCGTTGGGAGCCATGTCGAGCTCGTCGTGGACCCAGATCCGAGCCACGGGCTGCGTGGAGCAGGGCGGGTTGCCGTCGATCCAGCAACCAGCGACCGCCAGCACGCCGCGCATGGCCACGTCCGGCATGAAGACGCGCGCGGGATCGACACCGGCGAAGTAGCAGCTGTACATGTTCGACATCCAGCCGCCGCTGCTGTAGCCGCCCGTGTAGACCTTGTTTTCGTCGACGCAGAAGTTGTCCCTGACGAAATAGTGGTCCTTCTCGAGCGACTCCCACTCGATGGAATCGACACCACCGCGGTTGTCGTAGCAGGTGCTCATGCTCGGCGGGTCCGGTGGCGGGTCCGGCCGGCTGAGACCGACGTAGATGGCGTTGGGATCGCCGCCTTGACCCTCCTCCCACAGCGGGTAGCCCGACGTGCCCGAGGCACCGCAACCGACGGTCTGGTAGACGACGCGGTACGGCGTGTTGGGATCGTAGTTGGCCGGCAGGCGCACCCAGATTTCGCGCGACATGTGCGTGTCGGGCTCGCCCAGCGTCGCGCCCGTGATCGCCACGGTGTGTGCCACGTAGTTGCCGAGCTCTTGAATGGCGGGCTTACCGCAGCCAGCGCTCGGCTTGGGTCCGCCGGTCCCGCCGCCGCTGCCGGCGCTACCGCTGCTGCCGCCGCTGCCCGAGATGTTGCCGTCGCCGCCGGTCCCGCTGGCGCCACCGACGGTCGACCCGGCGGCTCCCGACGTGCCACCGGTTGCAGCCGCGCCGCCCGAGCTCGTCGAGCCGGCCGTCGCGCCGGTGCCGCCGGTGGCTCCGGAACCACCGTTGCTGGGAACGACGTGGCCGCCCGTGTTGGGTGCCTCGTTGGACGGCGCACAGGCGCCGGCTACCACCAACGCACTGAGCACCACCGGCAGGCCGAAAACGATTTGTCGCATGATGGAAGACTCCCGCTTACTGACCCAGGTTTCGCCGTTTTCTGTGCGATTTCCGAGCAGTATTTTTCGAGACAGCTTGAAGCGCGCGGCACGCGCTCGGTGCATACGTGTCCGTAAAGGCACCAACTTCGTCGGAAATCCTGATCCTATCGGAAGCCGCAGCGCGTCGTCGAGCTACAGGCGAATTTTGCCGGCTCGCCCGCCGGGGACGCCCCCGGCTAGTGGTCCTCTCCGGCGTGGCAGAAGCGGCAGACCTGCACCTGGGCCAGGCGATCGATGTGATGGCGGCTCGCGTCAAAGCGGGTGCCGAGCTCCGCATGGCACTTCGGGCAGTCCCACTGCTTCTCGAGCACGACGCGGTGCACCTTCTCGAAGTGCCAGTATCCCTCGCGCGGACGCTCCACCAGCGTCGCCAGCGGATGGCAGGTCGTGCACGCTCCGTTCGTCCCTTCCTGGGGCGAGGGGGACGGCGCCGGTCGCTCGCGCAGCGGCGGTTCGGGCTTGCTGCCGATCTCGGTGAGGGCGGTACGCCCTGCGACGCGTCCGGTGATGATCGACGGTCCCAGAAAGGTGCCCTCGAGCGCGGCCTTGCCGTTGATACCCGCGAGGCCGGTGAGCTCACCCGCGGCGTAGAGCCCAGGGATGATGCGGTCGCTCGCGTCGAGCACGTGGCCCGAGCGATCGATGGCCACGCCGCCCATGCTCTTGCGCGTGAGCGGGAAGAACTGCACGCAGTAGTAAGGAGGCTGCCCGAGCTTCCTGGGTTCGTAGTCCTTGCCGGGGCCGAAGCGCTGAAACTCTTCGTCGACGCCCTTGTCCACCATGCGGTTGAAACGCTCGATGGTGCTCTGCAGCGCGGCCGCGGGCAGCCCGCACTTGCCGGCCAGCTCTTCGAGCGTCGGCGCTGATTTCACGACCGCTGGATCGGCGAAGATGAGCTTCTCGATCGTCTCGAACGAGCCCCAGTCGGAGCCGGCAACCCAGAACGAGCGCTTGGTCGCCTCGTCGAAGATCGACCAGTACGTCGCGCCCTTCTGCCGCGCGACGACGGGAAAGCCGAACTTGGCGCTGCTGCGCTCGGCCAGGAAGCGCTGGCCGTCGGCGTTGACCCAGACCGAGTCGGCATTGACCGCGTGCAGCCCGCGATTCGTGCCCGGATAACGCGGATCCGGCAAGCCGGTGATGTAGTTCCACTGGTGATCGAGCCGCGTCAGCTTGGCGCCTGCCTCTCTCGCCAGACCGAGGCCGCTGCCGGTGGAGTTCACGCCCGAGCCGATCAGGAAGCGCTCGGGGAAGGGCACGTCTCGCGCGAACGACTCGCGCACCATGTCGAGGTTGCTCTGGAAGCCGCCGGTGGCGAGCACCACCACTCTGGCGGTGAGTTCACGTTGCTCGCCGGTGCGCACGTTCTTGCTGTGCACGCCGGTGACGCGTCCCTCCCTGGTCAAGAGCTTGTCGACGCGCGTGTTCCACAGAAAGGAGATGTTCGGGCGTCGCGCGCACTCGCCAAAGATGGGACTGACGAGCCCGATGCCGCGGCCCTTCGTGCGGTGCGTGCGGTGCGTGCGCAGCACTGAATTGCCGGCGGGTGTGGCGAAGGTCTCGAAGGTCACGCCCAGGGACGTCACCCAGTCGTAGATCTCGTCGCGCGAGTGCTCGACGTAGTACCGCACCCACGCGGGATCGGCGTCCTCGCCCCAGTCCAGGAAGTCCTTGAAGGCGATGTCCGGCGTGTCCTTGAGGCCCTTCGCGTCCTGGAAAGGCGTTCCCACCAGGCAGAGATCGCCGGTCGCCATCACGGCGTGGCCACCGAAGACGGACGCCATGTCGACGATCGTGACTCGTGCGCCACCGCGACCGAGCTCGTAGGCGGCGGAGAGGCCCGCGACGCCGCTGCCCACGACGATGGCGTCGATCGGCTCGGCCACAGGCACTGTTTGGGAGCTCGAAGGAGGTCGTCCCAAGAGCCGGATCGCGACCGCGACCAGCGCGCCCAGGGCCACGGCGGCGAGCCCGAGAAGCAGCCTTTTTCGAGTCAACGCGCGCAGCCTGGCTGCTCGAAATGCCGCACGTCAATGGCGTATTGTTTCGTCAGGGGCGAACGTCGAGCGTCGTCCGGACATTCTCCCTGACGGTTTTCGCAGCGTCGGACACGGCCATTTCGCCGTGAACCGCCGACGCTTCTTGGGAACCTTGGGACTGGGTGCCACCGCGTGGCCCGTTCTCTCGTCCATGCGTGGACTCGCTCGCGCTCAGGCTGCGGGTCCGCCCAAGCGCCTGATCACGTTCTACGTGTCCAGCGGCTGCGCCAAGTCCTACTTCTGGCCGGACGCTCCGGGGACCACGTTCGACCTCAAGACCTCGCTCTCGCCTCTCGAGCCGTACAAGTCGCGCATGACCATCATCGGGGGCCTCGGCCTGCTCGGTGGGTCCGACCACCGCTTCGGCATGGACAACTGCCTGACCGCGGGCGCTGACACGTCTTACGAGCTCACGCTGGCCGATACGCTGGGTAGCCAGATCCTCAACGTGTCGGTCGCTCCGGAGTGGGGCGGCGACGAGATGAGCGTGCGCAACAAGGTGAAGCAGCCCGGCCTCTCGAGCCCCGCTCAGGTGCGCGATCAGATCCTCGGGCAGGTGAATCCGGGCGCTGGCGCTCCAGCGACCACGAGCAACGCGGACGCCATCCGCCGTTTCCGCTCGCTGGCGCTCAACCTGAGCCAGAAGGAGCTCGACGAGCTCAAGCTGCGCACGACCGAGCTGCCGTACGAGGCCAACAAGGTACAGGCCCACATCGAAGCGGTGCAGGCGCTGAAGGCCAAGCTCGACACGGAGCAGGCGCCGATGAACCCTGGCTTCAGCTGCGAGACGCTGGAAACCACGGCGCTCGACGCGGCGGCGGGCCTCGAGCACAACGGCATCGCCGCGCGCCAGAACCTGCCCAAGCTGCTCGACGCACAGATCGAGAACGTGGCCGAAGCGTTCAAGTGCGGCGGAGCCACCATGGCCAACATCCAGGTGATGCACGCCTGGGGCAACCACGCCTTCGAGTGGATCGGCCTGACCGAAGCGCATCACCAGCAGCTTTCGCACTGGATCCCGTCCGAGCCCACCGGCTCGACGGCGCAGAAGTTCGCGCAGTGCCACAACTGGATGTCGACTCAGATGCTGAAGTTGCTGCAGAAGCTCGACGTCGCCGACCCGCTCGATCCGGGCAAGACCATCCTCGACAACACGGTCATCCTGTGGACGTCCGAGGTGAACGGCAGCGACGCCCACCTGACCGACAACATCCCGGTCGTGCTGTTCGGCGATCTGGGCGGAACGCTGAAGAGCGGGCAGTACGTGAGCCTGACGGGTCCGCGCAGCATCGGCGATCTGTTTGCGACGCTGTCGACGGCGATGGGCGCGCCGCTGTCGTCTTACGGACCGCACGACAGTCAGGGCGTCGTGCAGGAGATCCTGGCGTGAGCCCGCTCTCCCGCTTCGGCCTGGTCGCTCCGGCATTGCTCGCTCTGGCTTGTGCGAGCAGCGCTGGCGAGAAGCCGGCTCCCGGTGCGAGCTCCAGCGCTGGCAGCGGTCCCGCGCCGACGGAGACCGAGACTCCGCCGGTGGAGGTCTCCGGACCGCGCACCTCGCAGTGCGCCGCCGGCGAGAGCAACAAACCCGGCTACCGCATGCTCAGGCGGCTGTCGCAGGCGGAGTACAACCGCACGTTGCGCAGCGTCTTCGCGCTCGACACGAGTTTTCCCGATATCGAGTTCCCGGGCGAGATCCGCCAGCGCGGCGTCTACGACAGCTACTCGGACGCGCTCTCGGTCAACGAGGGCATCTTGACGGAGCTCGCGGACTCCACGTTCGAGCGCGCGCAGGCCCTGCTCGCGGCGCCGCTGAACGCGAGCACGCTGGTCGCGCCGTGCGTCGCGGGCGCCGAAGACGCCGCTTGCGCGGACGCCATGGTGCGCTTCTACGGGCTCCGGTTGTTCCGGCGCCCGCTCAGCGAGCTCGAGGTCGCCGACTACGTGGGCCTGTTCACGAGCGGCGTGGGCGAGCTCATGCTGAGCGGCTCCGAGGCGCTGGCGGGCGTGCTGTCCGCGCTGATGCAGTCGCCGCGCGCGCTCTACATCGAGCAGCTCGGCACGGCCGAAGGCGACGGCTTCCGTCTCGGGCCCTACGATATCGCCTCGATCCTCGCGTACGGCCTGACGGGCACTGCGCCGCCCGCGGAGCTCGTCGATCGTGTGACCGCCGGTGCCCTGGACGGCGCTGACGGCATCCTCGCCGTGGCGCGCGAGCTCGCCGCGTCGGCGGCGGGTCAGACTCACGTGAGCCGCTTCTTCGAAGCCTGGCTCGGCTACGACGGCACGGAGTTCGTGGCCAAGGACGCGACCGTCTACGCATTCACGCCGGAGCTGGCGCAGGCGATGATCGAGGAGCAGCGCCTGCTGGTCGACACCACCTACAAGAACGGCGGAGGGCTCGCGGAGCTCTTGCTGGCACCGCAAACGTACGTGAACCTGCCGCTGGCGCAGCACTACGGCTGGCCCACGGACGGCCTGACCGCGACGACGTTCACCGAGCGACTTCGCCCCGCCGGGCAAGGATTGGGCGTGATGGCGCAAGGCGCGTTCCTCACCCGGCTGGCGACCTCGAACAGCTCGTCGCCCACGCAGCGCGAACACGCCGCGCTGCGCACGCTGTCGTGTCTGGAGCTCGGCGCGCCGCCGCCCGTGGTGCCGGAGATCATTCCGCCCGACGGCACGATCACGACGCGTGAGCGCTACGAGGACGTCCACGGCGTCGACGGCTGCTCACTCTGCCACGGCCGCATCGACCCGATCGGGTTCGGCCTCGAGAACTTCGACGGCGTCGGCCGCTACCGGACGGAAGAAGTCGGCAAGCCGATCGACGCCAGTGGGACGCTGCCCGACTTCGGCAACGTCGCCTTCAACGGCCCCGAGGAGCTCGCGCGCTCGCTGGCCGGTCGGGTGGAGCTGCACCAGTGCTTCGCCGCGCAGCTGAGCTCGTACGTGTTCGGCGTCAGTATCGCGGACGGCGCCTGCATTCCGCCGGCGAGCGCGTACGCCGCCACCAGCGGCGTTGGCTTCCAGGCGGTCATCGATCAGGTGGCCACGGCGGCTCACCTGACGCAGCGTTCACACTGACGTCGGCGGAGCTAGCGCCGTCGACGGCTCAGCAGCAGCAAGCCCGCGAGCCACAGGAAAAGGCTGCCGCTACTGGAAGACGGGCTCTTCTGGACGGCACACGAGCTCTCTTGCCCGCTCGCGGTGGGCGGCAATACGACGGGCGCCATGCCACCGGTGCCTGCCATCGTGGCCGGCATCATGACTCCGGCCATGCCGCCGCTGCCTGCGAGTCCGCCCACGCCGCCGGTGCCGGCGATACCGCCCACGCCGCCCATGCCGCCGCCGGCCATGCCGCCCATGCCGCCGCTGCCGCCCATCGGGGGAGGCTGGCACGCCATCGGGCCCGTGGGCGTGAGGTCGAGCATGTCGTCGAGCGTGCTGAAGGTGTAGCCCTGCTCCTTGAGCTTGGGGATGAGGTACTGCGCGAGCAGGAGCGGCCCGTCGATGCCGACGTTGAACTCCGGCCGATCGTGCAGCAGAAAGACGCCCTTCTGACCCGGCTGCTCATTGAGGATGCCGAGGTAGCCGTCGCCGCACTCCTGGATGCTCTTGCCGGTCTGGTAGCAATCCCAGTCGCCGCCATCCACGTCCCAGTTGACGGGGCCGATCAGCTTGTCGAGCGCCGGGATGCCCTGCGCGATCCCTGCCGCCTGGTCGTCCCAGGCGCCGAACGGCGCACGGAAGAAGAAGATGCCGTCACAGATGTGGCGGTCGACGACTTCTTGCGTCGTGGTGAGCTCGAAGGCGAAGTCGGTGGGGTTGTCCTGGTTGTCGAGGTGGCAATGCGTGGTGGTGTGATTGCCGATGCGGTGGCCGAGCGCGATGATCTCGTCGAGCAGTGTTTCCGGATAGTAAATCGGGTTCTCGACCGGAGCCTGCATCTGGCCGTCGTTGCACGGGCCCTTCGCGATCGGCTCCGTGCACACGTCGCCCTGCCACGTCTTGCAGATGCGGCTGCCGTTGATGAAGAACGTCGCCTTGACGCCCTCGTCTTTCAGGTACTGCGCGAGCTCGAGCGTGTGCTCGTCGGGACCGTCGTCCCAGGTGAGGACGACGGTCTTGTCCGGCAGGTTGTCGCCCCGGATGTCGCCCTGCATGAGCACGGGCTGGCTGCTCGTGCTCGTGGCGAACGACTGTGGGGCTTCGGAACAGCCCGACGCACCGGCCACAAAAAGGCCTGCGGCGAACCAAGATTTCCCGAGCGGGCGAGGACGGCTACCTCCCATGGGCGGGCTTCTCCAATCTCAGCAAATGGAGGCTGCCCGATCGGTCCTTCAAAGGGTGCTCAAATTTTGTCGACCCCGTGATCAGATCTGTTCGCCGTTGTGGCTCAAATCGTTCACGCTCGCGAGTTAGTCGTCCAGGTTTCCGAACTTGCCGCGGCTGAAGTCCAGGAACGCTTGATGGATCTCGCGTTCCTCGTTCATCACGAAGGGTCCGTACTGCACGACCGGCTCGTCGATCGGCTCACCGCTCAGCACGAGCAATTGCGCCTTCGAGCGGGCCAGCGCCGTGATGCGCTCACCCTCGTTGCTGAACAGCACGAAGTCGCCTGCCGAAGCGCGCTCTTCGCCGTTGAGCTCGATCTCGCCCTCCATGACGAGGATGGCGGTGTTGTCTCGCGCCGGGAATTCGAAGTCGAGCTTGCCCTGCTCGTTCAGCCGCACGTCGAACAGGTTCACGCGCGTGAAGGTCTGCGCGGGACCCTTCACGCCGCGGTACTCACCCGCGACGACGCGTACGACGCCCTGATCGGGGAGCTCGACCAGACCCATCTGCTCGGCGAGCAAGCCCTGGTAGCGCGGCGGAGCCAGCTTGTGCTTGCGCGGCAGGTTGACCCAGAGCTGCGCCATCTGAAACGGCCCGCCAGCGCGGGCGTAGCTCGCCTCGTGATACTCCTTGTGCAGGATCCCGGACGCGGCCGTCATCCACTGCACGTCGCCGGGACCGATCACGCCGCCGTTGCCTGCGCTGTCGTGGTGGGCAACGCTGCCTTGAAAGGCCAGCGTGACGGTCTCGAAGCCGCGGTGAGGGTGCACTCCCACGCCGCGCTTCTCCTGCGTGGGCGGGTAGTCGTAGGCAGGGTGATAGTCGAGCAGCAGGAACGGGCTCAGCCTGCGCACGGCATCGGGAATGATCGAAAAGTATCCGGCGACTCTGAAGCCGTCGCCCACCCAGTGAAGCGCC
The DNA here is from genome assembly GCA_035539475.1 of Polyangiaceae bacterium. Taxonomy (GTDB): domain Bacteria; phylum Myxococcota_A; class Polyangia; order Polyangiales; family Polyangiaceae; genus PMG-095. Next base: position 4,782 of record DATLIL010000327.1, on the reverse strand, counting down.
GGCGGCCGGTAGATGCTGTCCACCGCGCGCGCTTGCCGAGGGCTCGGACTGGCTGTTCGCCGCTCTGTGAGGTCGGTGCTGATCATGTTGTTTCCTCGAAGCAAACAAGGTGATCACCAGGCGCTCCCCGCTCAATGGTCCGCTGCGCGAAAGACCGTTGCGAGAATGGGAAAATCCGGGCGGTAGGTGGGTGTGGGCGGCTTTTTGTCGGAATTTGCTGGGCTCGTTCGACGTATTCTCTGAGGCGCCATGAAAAAGGCTTCGATCTTGCTCAGCTTCTGTTTGCCGGCCTGGTTGCTCGCGGGCTGCACGCTCGTCTTCGCCGAGAGCGATCCGGAGCCCGCGGCTCCGCGCCAGGTGAACACCCCGACCGCCGGCACGAAGGGCGACGCGGGGTCGCCGAGCACTGGCGCCGGCGGCGAGAGCAGCGAGGGCGGAAGCGGGAGCAGCGAAGGCGGAGCCAGCACCGACCCGGCCAGCGGCGGCACCACGGGAGAGGGCGGAGCCGTGAGCGAGGAGCCTGCTGGAGGCCACGGAGGAGCGGCCAGCACGGCGACCGGGCTCGGGGCGGAGTGCGCCGACGAGTCGACCTGCCTCGAGGCGGCGCCGGAGTGTCCGCAAGAAGCCGGCTTCTGCACGTTCTACTGCGACGAAGCCTGGGTCAACGGCTGGCAAGCGGTGCCCGCGAAGGTCGACGAGTGCGAAGCGCTCGGTGGGGAATGCACGCCGATCGGCGAGGAACGCTCGTATTGCGTTCCCTGACGTGTGCGCTGGTCGCGTTTGCGCTGGCGCTCGGCTGCAGCGGCGAAGGCGACTCCGACGACGACGCTGGCGGGACGCCTTCGAGCAACGACGACTTTCTCGGGTCGTGCGACACGCGTGAAGTGGCAGGGCCTTCACAGGGGCAGTGCCGCGACTGGCTCGGCGACGGGAACGCGGATCTGTCCGTGTCTTGTGGTGGTCTCGACGGCGAGTTCAGCGCCACCGTGCGCTGCCCCGAGGCTTCGCGCGTCGGGACCTGCACGCTGGACCCCATACTCGGCATCAGCGCCGTCTACGGTTACTACGAGCCGGACTACGACCTGACTCAGGCCGAGGACCACTGCGCGGCCCTCGACGGGACGTTCGGCTCCTAGAGCTCGTACTGCGCCTGAACGGTGGCGTCGCCGAGGTTGGTGCAGCCGCTCAGCGCGCCCACCCAGATCTCGTCGCCGGAGCCTCCGCTGCCGCTCGAGTTGTTCTCGCCCACCAGCAGCAGGCCGCTCAGATCGGCGTCGGCGTTGGCAAAGCTGGTGAGCCATCCGGAGCGGTAGGTCTCGCCCGCCGCTTCCACCTTCACCGCCAGCTCGAAGGCCTCGGCCTTCACGTAAACGGTGACGATCGCCTCGGTGGTGCCCTCGATCTTTGCGCCGCCGAAGCCCGGCGGTTCGCTCGTGGACCACACGCTGTCGGAGCCGTACTTGGTACCGCCGAGCTCGATGTCGGAGCCGCTGCGGCGCAGCGAGGGCAGAGTGACGCTGGCGTTGGCGACGTAGGGAGTGAAGGCCGTGGTGCCCTGCAGCGATACCGAGAAGCTCACGAAATAGCCGCCCTCGAGCGCGGTCTGGCGCTGGACGACGTCGTCGTAGGACAAGATCAGGCGCCCGTTTGCGGTGTCGACCGACGCATCGCCGAAGACGCCGAGCCACGCGTTTCCGACGTCTCCAAACGGCGTTTGCCACGTGTCGTGGAGCTGCGACGCGCAGTTCAGCGGCGGAGGATCGGGCGGGCTGGTCTCACCGCCGGCGCCGCCTTCGGGCGGGGTCTCGATATCGGGAGCGCTGCCGCCGGCCCCACCGGGTGACGAGCCGGCGATCGAGGTCGAGCCGGCGACCGATGCCGAGCCGGCGACCGATGCCGAGCCGCCCGCTGACGTCGAGCCGGCAATCGAGGTCGCGCCGGCGGTCGGTGCGTGGCCGGGGCTCGAGCCGCCCTGAGCCGGATCACCACCGCTGCCGCCGCGACTGGGCGTGCTGCCCGAGCCGCCGATCGGGCTCGGCTCGTCCGGGGCTCCTTCCGAGAAGGATTTGCCGCTGCATGCTGCCGCGAGCGCCAGCAGGCTCATGAGGCGCCAACCAGAACGAGGGTTCATCACCCTGTTCAACCCGAGGGGGTCGTTTTGTGCGCAAGCCTATTTGCCGCGGTCCCTGAAAATGACGAGGGACGCGCCGGCGAAGTGGGACTGCTCGGGCGCGACGCAGGGCGCACCGGGCGGGCAGTCGGAATGCCCCGGCTCGGTCCTCAGTGCGTTGACGAAAGCGACCCAGTCTCGCCGGCGGAAGACGGCCGTGGCGGGGTAGGCGAGCTCGCGCTCCACACGGCAGCTGGCTCCAGTCTCGAGCCCGACCAGGTACGAGTGGCGTTGCTTCTCGGGTGGCACTCGCGCCTGCGCGCTGTGCTTGCCGTTGTTCCAGAAGAAGGCCGCTCTCGTGTTCGAGAAGGCTGCGATGTACGCGCCGGGCAGCGATGGAAAATGCACGCTGCCGAGCTCCGCACCCGCGCGCGAGAACGTCGCTCTTGCGCCCATGATGTCCAGTTTGACGGAGACGCCGGTGGTCGGATCGGGATCCGGCGGATAGGCAGCGTGTGTGGCGAGTCCACTGCGCCCAGGGATCGCTGCGACCTCGGCGGCCGACGCCGGACGGAACGTGCCGGAGGAAACCGAGAACGCGACACCTCGACGCCCGCGTGTCACGAAATCGGTCCAGGCCACGACGTGGTCTTCGCCGACGGGCCCCGAGGCGAGCTCACTGTGGCGCGGGGCCAGCCGGGGATCGACGCCGATGCTCTGGCGGGCCTGCGGCAAGAAGCTCCGCGACGCGACGTCGTAGCGCACCGCGAGCAGACTGACGACCTGCTCCTTGAAGTTCACTTCCGGGACGAACAGCAGAACGACGCGATCGGTCGCGTACGAGTGTCGGGCGAGGGCGTGTTCGAGCGCGAGCCATTCGAAGCTCTGGTACGGAGCGCCGAGGTCCAGAGGAACCTCGAGCACCTCCAGGCGATCGGCGGTACAGGGCCCGATCGCCGTGGGAGCAGCGAATGCAGGTGTCGCCACCTTGTTTTCGGCGCCAGCGCCGCTGCCAGGGCCACGGCCACCGCCGCAGCCGAGCGTTGCGATCGCGGTCAGCAAAAGAGCTCGGGCCGGTCTCATGTCGTCGCCGTCGCTCGAGTCTAACTCGCCAGCGGCAGACGCAGCGTGACTTCCAGCCCACCGCCGTCGGCGTTCTCCGCGGAGACCGTGCCCCCGTGGACGGACGCGGTGCGATCGGTGATGGCGAGCCCGATGCCGGTACCTCCCGCCGCGCGCGCCCGATCGGTCTCCACGCGGTAGAACGGCTCGAAGATCCGCGAGAGCGACTCGCTGGGGACTCCGGGCCCACGGTCGCGGACGCGCACCACGGCCGAGTCGTTCTCCGAGCTGAGAGCCACGTCGATCGTCGTGCCGGGCGCCGTGAAGCGGACCGCGTTACGCACGACGTTTTCGAGCGCACGACGCAAGAGCTCGGCGTTGCCCCTGACGGAGCAGTCGCCGCCGACCTTGGTCACGACACGCGACCCCTGGCTCTCGGCCTCGAGCGCGGCGTCTTCACTGACGCTGCGGACCAGCGCCGCCAGATCGACTGGCTCCGTGTCGTCGAGCTTCCGCTTCGTCTCCAGTCGGCTCAGCGTCAAGAGCTCGCCGATCATCTCGTTCAAGCGTTCGGTCTCGCGTTCGATGCGATCGAGGGCGGGAGCAACCTCCGCGCTCGACTGGCGACGCACGAGCTCCAGGGAAATCCCGAGGCGGGCGAGGGGAGAGCGCAGCTCGTGCGAGACGTCGCGCAGCAGCCGGCGTTGTGCCTCGAGCAGCTCTTGCAGCCGCTCGGCCATACCGTCGAGGTCACGGCCGAGGGCCTGCGTCTCGCCGTCGGCATGGCGGAGCTCCGGCTCGACACGTACCGACAGATCACCCTCTGCGATGCGGTGTGTCGCCTCGCGCAGGATGCGGAGCGGACGGGAGAGGTAGCGAGCGAGCAGCAGCGACACGAGGCCGGTGACCGCCACGATGGCGGCGAGGCGGTAGGGCAACGTGTCGGGGCCGATGAAGAACGTCCAGGGCGAGCGTGACGGCCCGACGCCGATCACGACCACGGCGGGCTCTTTTTGCACCACGACGGCCATGGCGTCGTCGCCGTTGGAACGCGTGGCGATGCCATCGGGGCTCTGGCGGGCGCTGGCCGCGAGCTCGCTCGCGTCGCGAACGGGTGTCCCCAGCAGCACGCTGCCGTCGCGATACAGCGACACGCGAAAGTCGCGCGCGTCGATCGGCTCGAGCACTGCGGCGCAACGCGGGCGCTTCTCGATCATGCAGTCGAGCGCGTTCTCGGCGCGCAGCGAGAGCGAGCGGGCGCCGCGGCGGCGAGGCGCGTCGGCCTGATCGGCGATGGCCCAGGCGTGGATCAGCGCGAAGATGCCGACCAGGATGGCCATGGTCAGCCAGCTCCAGACCAGCAGGCGCAGAAAAAGGCTCTTCATTCGCTCGTCAAGATGTAGCCGGCGTTGCGCACGGTCTTGATGCGCTCGCTGCCCGAACGGCCGGGGCCGAGCTTCTTGCGCAAGTTGGAGACGTGCATGTCGATCGCGCGATCGAAGGCCGAGAGTCTCCGGCCCAGCACCAGCTTGGTCAGGTCCTCGCGCGAGACGACGCTGCCGGCCTGGCGCACGAGCACCTCGAGCAGGTCGTACTCGGCGGTGGTGAGC
>DATLIL010000326.1:0-12228 GCA_035539475.1 Polyangiaceae bacterium | reverse complement strand
GGCGGAGGCGGCGGAACGCGGCTGCTCGGCGGAGGCGGCGCCGACGACTTGGGCGGCGGTGGCGGAGCCTTCCGACCAGGCTTCGGTGGCGGCACGAGCTTGCTCTTGGTCGGCGCCGGAGGCGCTGCTTCAGGAGCTTCGGGCGGCAAGGCGGCGTCGAGAGCTGCAACCTGTGGCGGCGCGGGCGGCGCCGACTCGGGTAGCTCCATGCCGGCGATCGTCTTCTCGTCGTCGAGGCTCGGATCGAAGGCGGGCTTGAGCGCCGCCGCCGCCGCCTCCGCTACTGCCTCGGCGCTGTCGTCTTTGGCGGGCTTTTCGCTGATCCGCTCGAAGGCAGCGTCAACGCCGTCGTCCTCGAGCGCACTCCGGTCCGTGACCTGAGTGTCTTCACTGGTCGGAGCGGCTTCGACAGCCTCGGTTTTGGCCTCGGGAGGCGGTTCGCTCACGGGCTCGGCCGGCGCAGGTTCCGGCTCTGGCTTGGCTTCTGCAGCCTCCTCCGCAGCCTCTGCCTTGGGCTCCTCGGGCGTGGATGCAGGCTCGGGCTCCGGTTGAGGCTCAGCCTTGGGCTCAGGCTCAGGTTTGGCCTCAGCCTCGGGCTCAGCCTTGGCCTCTGCCTCGGGCTCAGGCTCAGGCTTGGCCTCCAGCTTGGGCTCAACCTTGGCCTCCGCCTTGGCCGCGGCCTCTTCCTTCAGCGCCGCCGCGAGGTCCGGCTCGGACTTCGGGCGCTTGAGCATGTTGGTCTTGGCGCGCTCGAGCCCCTCGGTACCCTCGGGATCGCCCGGCTTCATGCGCAGCACACGGCGCCAGGCATCTGCGGCCTCGCGCGGATCGCCTAGCCGCTCTTCCCACAACCGGGCCACCTTGCGCGCCAGCTCGGCGCGCACGTTCGGATCCTTGCCGCGCAGGATCTGATCTTCGTACAGCTGAACCATGCCGCGGTAGTCGCCGAGCTCCGTGTAGAGCTCGAGCAGCTGATCGACCACGGCCTGATCCGCGGGCGAAAGATCGTGCAGCCGCTTCAGATCGCCGGCAGCTCCCGGCGGATCGTTCAACTTCTGCCTGCGGATCTGCGCGCGACGCGCCAGGAGCTTGCGCACGAGCGGTCCGTCGAAGACCTCCTCGAGCGCGCGGCTCACGACCGTGTCCGCGCGCTTGGAGTCTCCGACCTCGTCGGCCAGCGCTTCCAGCGCGTCGAGCCTCTCGTCGTCGACGTGCGCGACGATCGCGTCGCCCAGCCACTTGAAGGCGAGCTCGGTGTCCTTGAGCTCGTGAAACGCGATCAAACCAGCGCGTCCCAGCATCGAACCGCGGGTGCGACCACCGTCGCGCGAGCCCTGGCCGCCGCCCGACAGCGCCTCGGCCAGCGTACGCCGCAGACGATCGCCGCCGCGCTCCTGGTCGAAGGTGCGCGCAGAATCCTCGAGCAGGCCGATGGTGTCTTCCTGGAAGGAGCCGCTCAGCAAGAGGTCGAGGAAAGCGCGTGTGCGATCGATGGCGTCCTGTGCTGCGGCGATGCGAGCAGCCCGCGCCAGCGCATTCGTCTTATCCTGCGGGTTCTTGCAGCGTGTGACCTGACGCTCGTAAAGGTCGACGATGCTGCTCGGCTCTGGCGCCAGCTTGGCCAGGCGCTCGAGCAGCGGCTCGACCTCGCCCGGCGGCACGCTGGTGAGCGCCTGCTCGCCGTGCTGAATGGCTTCGAGACGGTCGACGCCCGCCTGCACCAGAACCTCGGCCTGGCGCACCATCTCCTCGGCGCGCGCTGGTCCGCTGAGCTCGGCAACGAGCAGATCGTGCGCAACGCCGAGCGCGTCCAGATCCTTGAGTTCGACCGCGATCTTTTCGATGCGCCCGCCGAGCTCGGCGTCGGCTCCGCGCGAACGCGCGAGCTCGCGGCCGACGTTGGCCGCGTCTGCCGTGCGCCCGACCTCGATGAAGCGATCGAAGGCACCTCTCAGCGCCTCGTTGCGCTGCGCGCCTGGCGCCGCCCCGATGTACCATTCGACGAGCTTGGTAGCGACCACGCCCTTCCAGCCGAGCTTGTCGCCGAGCGCCACGTACTCGTCGCGGCACGGCTCGTCGCCGGTGTCGCCGACGGCCATCAGCACTGCCAGGGCCTCGTCGCTCTTTTCGACCTTGGTGTGCAGGATCTCGGCCAGACGCCGCGTCATGCGGCTGATCTCTTCGGCGTCGCCTTCCACCTCGATCAGCTGTGAGAGGTGCTCGGCGACGCGCGGCCAATCCTCGAGCGTTTCACAGAGCTCGCACAGACGCTGAATCGCGCCGAAGTCCTCGGCGTCGAGCGCACGCACGATATCGAGCACGCGCACGGCGTCCTTTGCGCTCTCGAGCGGGCCCTCGTAGAGATCCGCCAGCTTGTTGGACACCTCGAGCTTGGTCGCGTCGTCGAAAGCGATCTTCAGCCGGCGCTCGAGCGCCTCCGCCACGCCCTTGGAGTCCCCGAGCTTCTCGTGCAGCTCGGCGATCTTCATCAGCGAGGTGTCGTGCGCCGGATCGAGCTTCTCGAGGATCGACTCGTAGCGCGCGATGGCTTCCTTGGGATCGTCCAGCGGCCCTGCGAGCAGCGCCGCCTCGCGCAGCACCACGCCGATGCGGGTGGCCGGATCGGTGCTGGCCTTGGACAGCCGTCCGAGGAACTCCGCCGCGGCAGCCGCATCGCCGCGCGCGTCGGCGTCGTCGGCCAGCCAGATCAGCGCCTCGACGTCGTCGCCGTCTTGCAGCAGCGAGACCAGCGTTTCACGAGCGGCGTCGGCGTCGCCCAGCTTCTCGCGCTGGAGCTCGGCCGCGCGGCGGCGCTGCGCCGCGCGCTTCGGCGCGTCACTCAGGCGCTCGGCGCGCTTGAGCAAGAACGCCACCTGGTCATCGAAGCGCTCGGCGGCCTCGTAGCGCTGCTCCAACTCGCGCGCGAGGTCGTCGTTGAGCGCATCGAGGTCGGTCGCCTCTTCGAGCTTCGCCAGGGCTCCGGCTTCGTCACCCGAGCGCAGCAGATAGCTACCCTCCAGCGCGATGAGCACGGCCTTCTTCACCTTGTCGGACTCGAGCTCGGCCCGCTCACTGGCCGCGGTGGCCGCCTGCTCCCAGGCTTCCGCTCCGGCGAAGGCTTGCTCCGCTGCCTGCCAGAGCTCGGCGCTCTTGGTCAGCGTGGCTGCTTCGGAGAACGCCTCACCCGCGGGCAAGAGCTCGTTGCTGGCGCGCTTGAACTCGCCCAAGCGGCGAAGCAGGGCCGCGCGCTGATCCTCGTCCTTGACGTTGGGCAGCACGTCACCGAGCACCTGCGCAGCGATGTCGGGCCGTCCACCGCGCTCGAGCAAACCGAGAGCCGTGTCGATCGCCGAATCGTCCTCGGGTGCGAGCATGGCAATGCGCGCCCAGGCCTGGCCGGCTGCGACCGGATCCTTGCGCTTCTGCTCGTGCATCTTCGCAACGTTCTTCTCCATTGCGATGCGCGCTTCGATGTCCGTCTCGAGCTCCGCTTCTTGCTCGAGTACCTGGCCCAGATCGTCCCAGCGGTTGCCGCGTTCGAGCAAGCGCTTGAGGCTGGTCCGCGCCGCGTGATCGGAAGGCTCGAGATCGAGGATCTCCTTGAGCGCCGCGACGGCGCCATCGGCGTCGCGCAGCTGCGCTTCGCTGAGCCCCGCCACGTCTCGCAGCCAGGTCACACGCTGGGTCTGGTCGGCGTTGCCGTTGCGCGCCGCGGTCAGCAGCATCTCGCGCAGGTCGCCGAACTTGCGGAGCTGCTTGAAGTACGGTTCGAGGAAGGCCATCGCGTCGCCGTTGGCCGGCTCCACCGCCAGCACCTCTCGGTACTTCGCGGCGGCCTCGTTCTTGCGTGCCTTGCGCGCCAGCCCCTGCGCCTGTTCGACCAGCGCCTTGACCTGCTCGAGATCCGTTTCGCTCGGCGTTGGCGGCCGCGCTGGCTCGCTCACCTGCTGCAATGCCGCAGCCGCGGCTCCCGGCGTCGGTTGGCGCACGGGTTGTGCGGCGGCGGCGGCGGGCTGCTGTGCCGCGGCGGCGGAGTAGCGCCAAAGCGCTCGGCCAGCGCGCGTGCCTCACCAGCCACGGCGCCGTTCGGATTGGCCTGAACGTAGGCTGCCGCCTGCGGAGCCACTTCTTCGGAGCGACCGAGCTCCGCGCCGTAGTACATCGCGAGCTGAGCCGCACGGTCGTTGCTGGGCTCGAGCTCGAGCGCACAGACCGAGTAGGAGAGCCCGTGCTCACCCGGGTACTCCTCGGCCAACGAAACGAACAACCCCGCGCCCTCGCTGCGCTCGGCAGCCGACACGGACTCACCGCCTTGCACTTGTTCGAGCAAGGCCGTGCCGAGCAGCTGACGCAGGGTCGCGTCTTGCCCGCCCTCGAGCGAGCGCGCATTGCGAAACGCCTGCGCCGCTCCGCGCAGATCACTGGCGCTGCGGCGAACTTCGCCCTCGTCTTGATAGAGCGCGATCTGGCGCTCTTGATCAGTGACCAGAGCGATCTCCATCGCAAAGTACGGGACCGCCTCCGTCCACTCCTCGGCGGCCTTGTGCAGCTCGCGCACCGAGTAGATCGCAAACTGCGCGCCCGGGTCGTACTCGACCGCGCGACGGAAGTTCTCGATCGCCTTCTTGGGCTGCGACAGCGGGGCCTCCGCCCAGAGCCGCCCGAGCTCTTCGTGCAGAGAGCTCAGCTGCGCGCGCATGGCGGCGTCCTGCGCCGCCAGCGGAGTCAGCGCCTTGGCGCGACGCTCGAGCAACGCGACGAGCGCCTTGGCGTCGCCCTTCTCGCGATAAAGCTCGGCGAGGCGATCGGCGGGCGCGCTCTGCGTCGGATCGCGATCGATCGCGATCATCAGCGCGCGCGCTGCGCGATGCGCGTCAGCTAGCGTGACCGACCAGACGTTGGCGGCTTCTGTCAGCCAGTGACAGGCCAAGGCCGGATCGCTGGTCGCGGTTCCAACCTTCTCCAGCAGCATCGCGTACGACTTGGGGTCGCTCTGCCCGGCCTGGTGGGCCGAGGTGATCGCGTCCTGGTCGTGCGGATTCTGGACCAGACGCTGAACAAGCGCCTCCATCTCGCGAGGGTCCATGAGTGGGGGGACCGTAACATGCGCTCTTGCAGACTGACGTAAAAAGTCGTTACTCGAAGCGGCCGTAGCGCTCGTTGCCCTTGCGCTCGAGCTTCGGCGCGCCGGCTGGTGCGGTGCGTCGCTGCGCGGGTCGCCGCGGCGTCAGAGTCCCCGAACTATCGGGCGCGCTCGCAGGGCCAGCGAGATCCGTGTGCGCAGAGCTCGCTGGTGGAGCAGCTCGAGTTGTGGAATTTTCTCCGCTTGGCAGAGTATTGGCGGATGCTGTCGCAGTGTGTGCGATACCGATGGCCGCGGGAGCCTGTTCGGCCGCGATAGGCTGTACGGCCGGGCGCCCCGCGATGCGCTCGACGCCCAGGCGCAACGCCAGGAACGCGCCCACCGCGAGCAGCGCGAAGCCCAAGCCAAGCCACGCAATCCAGAGGCGACGCCGTGGCTGCGGCTTGAGCTCGGTCACGCTCGTGGTGTGAACACCACTCGCCACGCTACCGGCGGCTTCGAGCGCCGCGTCGAGCGCTGCTACGAACTCCTCTGCGTTCTGCGGGCGGTCTGACGGCGTTTTCATCAACGCACGACGCAGCACGCGCTCGATGGCCGGCGGAATGTCTGCGTCGCTCGCCACCTCCGAGAATGGAGGCGGCGTGTCCTTGATATGCCGCGCCATGACCACCACCGCGTCGTCGTCGACGAACGGGGCTCGCCCCGCGAGCATCTGATAGAAGAGGACGCCCAGCGAGTAGAGGTCGCTGCGAGCATCGAGCTGCGCGCCTTGAGCCTGCTCGGGGGACATGTAGCGCGGGGTTCCGAATACGGTTCCAGCCTGCGTCTCGAGCGGATCGACTGCGCCGCTCTCGCGGTCCATCCACTTGGCGATGCCGAAGTCGAGGATCTTGCAGGTCTCGCGTGCGTCGCTGCCGAGCTCCTTGGAGATGAACAGGTTATCGGGCTTCAGATCGCGGTGGATGATGCCCTTCTGGTGGGCTTCACCCAGAGAAAGCAGCGCGTGCCGAACGAACTTCGACGCCGCTCGCCAGTGCAGGCGTCCGCTGCGCTTCAGCCTCTCGCCCAGGGTCTCGCCCTCGAGCATCTCCATCACCAGGAACCAGGAGCCGTCCTCGGCTTCGCCGAAGTCGAAGGCTGTTACCGTGTGCGGGCTCTTGAGCACGCTGACGGCGCGAGCCTCGCGCTCGAAACGCGCCTTGGTCTCGGGATCGTAGGCGCGGTCGGGGCGGACGATCTTGATCGCGACGTCGCGTCCCACGGCTTCTTGCCGGGCGCGGTACACCGAACCCATCGAGCCGCGCCCGAGGCGCGAAAGAATCGTGAAGCGTCCGGCGAAGGTCGCGCCCAGCAGCGGGTCGTCGACTTCACCCAGCTCGAGCGCGTCGATGAACGCAAAGCCATGGTCCGGACAACGCGCCACCTCACCCGACACCGGGACGTAACCGGCGAACGCCTCGGGCTCGCGGCGACACCGTGGGCAGACCAGCCGGGGTGCGCCAGATCCTGGGCGTCTACCCGACGGGGGTGCCGTGGCTTCCGTGACGCGGTGCGACATGGCGACCCGAAGTCACACTGAACATACACGTCGAACCGGCGTCTGACCAATCGCCCCGGCTCGGTGCTGTCGCTCACTCACGAAACGCACTGAATTCAATAACTTAACCCGCTCCACCAGCGCCACCGTCGGCGCAGCCCTGATCCACTTCACCGGTGCAGTCGTTGTCGACCGAGTCTCCACAGACATCGGTCGCGAGGCAAGCGTGACAGCGACCCTGGGCGCAGATCTGGCCGACTTCACAGGCCGGAGGACCGATGGTGCCCTCGGTCGCGCAGCGCACGTCGTCGATGTTCTCGTCGACCAGCAACGTACAGCCGACCGCCACCGCGAGCAGGACCACGAGTGACCGCATGTCAGAACCGGCCCGCGACTCCGACGGTCGTTCCGACGTGCGCATCAGTCGATCGGCCGAAGTAGAGGACCGCCGCTGCCGAACCGCTGACGACGCTGATCGCAAAGGCTACGTCTGCGACACGCGCGAGGCTCTTGGCCGTCGTGGCCCGGTCGCGCATCTCTTCCCGACTCTCGCCTGCTCCCGTCTCGTCGTCCGCCCCGGGTTGCATGTCCAGCGCCCGCACCCCGAAGACGGTACCGACCACGGCCGAGACCACGGCGACGCCGCCTGTCACTGCAACCCATTCGTCGAAGCGACCAGACGAAGGCGCCGGAGCCTTTGGCGCTGGCTGCGGCGGACAGGGTTTCTCCGCTGCGCGCGGCGCGCGGTCGAGCTCTTGCCTGGCACCGCGCAAGCGCTGAATCGCGTCATTGGCGTGCCGTACCTCGTCGGGGTCCGGCTCCAGGGCGACGTAACGCTCGAGGTAGTGAATGGCCGAGTCGAGCTCACCGAGCTTCTCGTAGACGACTGCCAGGTTGTAGACGAGGTCCTTTCCCGTGGGGTCCACGCCATACGCCTTTTCGAGCTCGACGATGGCGCTGCGGTACTTGCCGGCGCGGTAGTGAACGAGGGCCGCCTCGAAGTGGCCCTTGGCTTCCTCGGAGGAGACCGTGACCCTCACGTCGTCTTTCGGCGGCTCAGCCCTGGCGACGCCCGCGCTCGCCAGCGTGGCAGCGAAGGCAACAATGACCGCGCGCATGCGCGGGCGAGCATACTCCATCTCCCTGACGCTATACTTACGCAGTGAGCCAGGATCAGCCCGATCTCCCGGCCCCCAGCGGGCCCACGAAGCTCAACGCGAGCGCGCTGCTCGCGTTGCTCTCGAGTGTGTCGGGCTTCGTCTGCTTGTTCGGGATGGGTGGGCTACTCGGCATCGTGCTCGGTCTGGTCGCGCGGTCGGAGATCGAGCGCTCCGCGGGTCGAGAGCATGGCAAGGGCATGGCCACGGTAGGCCTCGCCCTCGGCGTCATCAACGTCGCGGCCTGCGTCATCGGCATCGCGGTCTTCGCAACCTGGGTCGCCAGTCCCGGCTCGCCGGTCGCCGTGGCGCCACCTCCGGCACTACCAGCGCCGCCTCCGGCATTCACCCTGCCTTCGCCGTCGGCTGAAGCGCCCGCGGCTCCCGGGGCCAATGCCGCCGGCGAGGCGACGCGAGAACGCGACACCCGGATCACCGAGCTCGGCTCGATCACGCTCGTCGATCCCGGCATGGCGGCAGCGCGGCTGACGACGCTTCTCGCCAGTGAACAGGGAGAAGCGGCCGCGGCGAAGCAAAAGCTCGTGCTCTTTACGGTGACCCCGGAGTGTTCGCCGTGTGCGGGGGTCGCCGTCTCACTCCGCGACCGCCGCTTGCAAAAGGCGCTCGAGGGCGTTCGGCTAGTGCGCATCGACGTACGCGAATTCGCACCGGAGCTCGAACGTATGGGTATCCCGCTGGAGAAGATCCCTGGTTTCGTTCTCCTCGGTCCGGACCAGCGTCCGCTCGACTACGTCGATGGTGGAGAGTGGGACGCGGACGTCGCCGCCAACATCGCTCCGGTGCTCGGCGCTTTCGTGCGCGGAACCTACACGAAACGGCGTCGGCCCTGGCGCGCGACGCTCCGCGGTGGAGAAACCGCGCTGTAGCGGGACGGAACCAGCTGCCGCCAGCCAGGACGGAAAAGTCTCCAAGGGTGGAAGGACAGGCCCCGCGGAACCGAGTACCCTCGCTTGCCAACCGGTACTAACATCCCCGCCCTCCGCATGACGAGCCCCCAGCATCTGGTTACCCCACTGCCCGTCGGTACTGCCGTCCTTCCCGGAACGCTGCGCGCGCGGCTCGAAGAACTTCGCGCTCGAGGTACGCAGCTCAACCTCAAGCAGGCAGTCGGCATCGTGGTCCCGCTGTGCGTGGAGATCGCGAACCTGCACAAGGCGGGGCACAAGCTCTTCATCCACCCCTCGAGCCTGGTCGAGGACGATCTGGGTTTTTACAAGGTCTCGCTCGATCAGGCGCAGAAGCCTCCGATCCTGCCCCGTGACAAGGCTTGCCTCGCTCCCGAAGAGCGCGGTGGGCAACCAGGGACCGCGCGGGCCAGCGTGTTTGCGATCGGCGCGATCCTGTACGAGCTGGTCAGCGGTCAGTCCGTTGGGCCGGGCATGCGGAGACCGAGCGAGGTCGTGTCCTCCCTGCCCCAGGGCCTCGAAGTGGTGCTGGCCAAGTCGCTCGTCTCCGACCCCGCACACCGGCCGGACGACTTGGCCGCGCTCGCCCAGGCTCTGCATCAGTTTGCTCCGCCCGGCAGCGTTCCGCCGCCGCCGCCCGCCGACGTGACGCACCTCGATCATGGCGAGGGCTTTCATGTCGACGTGTCGATGTCGCTGATGCCTCCGGCCCCGAGCAAGCCGCGTCCGGTCGTTGAAGCCGCCCCGATGAGCAGCCCGTACGACATGCCCGTGCGCAGCCAGCCCCAGGCGGCAGCACCGAGCCGGCCCAACGCCACGAGCGAGCTCGCATCGCTCAAGGCTCGGCTCGAGTCCGATCCGCGCCCACGCTACGTCGTCATCAAGGACGGCATGGACCACGGTCCGTTCAGCGCCGTGGAGTGTCTGCAGCAGATCGCCAATCACACCTTCAACGAGGCGGACTGGATCCGAGACACGCTCACCAAGGACGAGCGCCCGATCAAGGACTGGGACGAGTTCGCGCCGTTCGCCGAGAACGCTCGGCTGCACCGCGACATCAAGGCCGAGAAGCAGGCCATCGACCGCGTCGTGGCCCAGGAAAGCAAGAGCACCACGACCAAGGCCGTGCTCGTCGCCGGTGTCGTCGGCGTGCTCCTGGCAGGTGCTGCGGTCTGGTTCCTCACGGTCCGCGGCTCGAAGAGCGACGAGGTCGCCGTCAACATCGAGCAGGGCTCGGATATCGACATCGACGGCGGCCTGAGCGGGACCAAGAAGGGCGGCGGCAAGGGCGGCCGTGTGCTCGGACGCGGCGCCGGCGGCATTCCGATCCTGAGCGGCGGCATGAGCTGCGAAGCAGCGCAGGCGGCCTACGTCGAGGAAATGAGCATGAGCGGAGGCGGCCAAAAAGACCTGACCGCCGGGCAGTACGGTTCCGTGATGAACAGCGGCGGCTACTTCGCCCATTGCGGCGTGCCGGACAGCACTGGCGTCAGGATCTGCGCCGCGGTGCAGAACGGCCGGGCCGTCGGCGTGACGGTCACGACGTCGCCCCGCAACGGCAAGCTCGAAAGCTGTATCGCCGGCGGTGTGCGCGGGCTCAAGTTCCCGAGCCACCCGAAGCTCGACGTCTCTCGCACGACGTTCTAAGGGTCGCGGGGGACCCCGTCATGGATCGCTTCTGGCTCTGGCCGCTCGTTTCTCTGCTCGTCGCCTGCACGGTGCCGGTGGCTTCGGACCTGCCCGAAGGCGATGCCAATCAGGCCGTGGTCGAGCTCGAAAAGCAGGGCATCTCGGCCAGCAAGGAGCGTGATCCGGAGGGCGAAGGCACCTACCGCGTGCTCGTCGCGCGCGACGACGCTTCCACCGCGGCCGCGGTGCTCACCCAGGAGAACCTGCCGCCACGACAGAGCCCGGGAGTGCTCGAGGCCGTCGGGCAGAGCAGCATGGTCCCCAGCCGCACCTCCGAGCACGCGCGCCTGGTCGCCGGTACGAGCGGCGATCTCGAGCGCTCGCTGCGTGCTCTGGACGGCGTCGTCTCGGCGCGGGTCCACCTCGCCGTTCCGCCTCGCGACGCGCTCGCCCTGGGAGAAGACAAGCCCGTCACGACGGCCTCGGTGCTGGTTCGCCATCGCGGCGCCACCCCGCCCATCGCGGCGGGCGACGTGCAGCGCCTGGTAGCGGGCGCCGTGCCCGGGCTGAGCGCCGATCAGGTCTCGGTCGTGATGACCCCCTCCCCCGTTCACAACCGCCCCCCGGATCGCGGTCTCTCGCACTTTGGGCCGCTCGCGGTCACGCGCAGCTCGATCACGCCGCTCCGGCTGATGGTGGGCGTCATCGTGGTGGTCAACGCCGCCCTGATCGGCTGCCTGCTGCTCCTGTGGTCGCGGCTCAGGCGCGCTGAGGCGGAGCTCGCCGAGGCCAAGGTCGGAGCTCAGACGAAGCGTTGATCGAGCTCGACGGCGTCGAGAAGTCCTTCGATCGCCCGGTGTTGCGGCAAGTCTCGCTGTCCTTGCCCAAGGGCTCTCTCTACGGCCTGATCGGCCCCGGCGCCTCGGGCAAGAGCCTGGTGCTCAAGGTCGTCGCCGGTTTGATCCAGCCCGACGCGGGCCGCGTGCTGGTCGATGGCCGCGACGTCGCGCGCCTCGGTGATCTCGATCTCGAGCAACACCGCAAGAACATCGGCATGTTGTTCCAGAACAACGCCCTCTTCGACCACATGACCGTGGCCGAAAACATCGCCTTCCCCCTGCGACGCCTGTCGTCCCTCAGCGAATCCGAGATCGCGGACAGAGTCGCCGAGCGCCTGGCCTGCGTTTCGCTACCGGGCTTCGAGTCGCGCATGCCTTCAGGCCTCAGCGGCGGCCAGAAAAAGCGCGTCGGTGTCGCCCGCGCCACCGTCACGCGCGCCCCGATCGTGCTCTACGACGAACCCGCCGCCGGCCTCGATCCCGTCACCAGCCAGAAGATCTTCGATCTCCTGCGCGCCGAGCAGCAGGCCAGCGGCGCCACCGTGCTGATGGTCTCGAGCGATCTGGATCGCATGCTGCCCGTGACCGACAAGATCGGCATGATGCACGAAGGGCGCCTGATCTTCGAGGGTACGGCCTCCCAGGCCCGCGAAGCCGCTGACGAGCGTGTCAGGCAATTCGTCCTGGGCCTAATAGACGGTCCGCTGTAGCCAGGCCAGGGAGCGGCTGTGGTAGCCGCGCAGAGCCTGGACCTGACATCGCGACAGGCATCGCCGTTACGGCGTGTTCCCACAAAACCAAGCCCAAAGCGAAGTTAACGCGAGGCCGCGTCAGCGGCCGAGCATGGAACCACCTGGGGGTCTTGGCACTTGCAGATCTCGATCCGCGAACGAGACCCGAGTCACGACAAACTGACCGGACAGGCGCGGCTTGCTCCCAGACCACCCGGAAGGCCACAACACACAGGGCCGCCGAACCGCAAAAACACAAACCCCGCGAGGCCGCGCGAAGCGCGGCCGAGCAGCGGCGAAGCCGCATCAGCCGAAGATCAGGAACC
>DATLIL010000325.1:0-2778 GCA_035539475.1 Polyangiaceae bacterium | reverse complement strand
ACCGTGCGCCGAGAGACCTCGTCGATCTGGCCGCCGAAGAGCCGGTGTCGCGCATCGACGTCGTGCCGCTCTTCGAGACGCGGGAGGATCTGGCGAACGGTCCCGAGATCGTGCGCTCGCTGTTCGCGGACGAGGTGTACCAGCGCCAGCTGCAGGCCCGCGGCATGCAGCAGGAGATCATGCTGGGCTACTCCGACTCGGCCAAGGACGTCGGTGTGCTGGCCGCGTCATGGGAGCTCTACCGGGCGCAAGAGGCGCTGGCCACGGTCGCGCGCGACGCCGGGGTGGCGCTCACGCTGTTCCACGGCCGCGGCGGCACCGTCGGCCGCGGCGGCGGCTCGCCCGTGTACCGCGCGCTCACGGCGCTGCCGCCCGAGACCGTCAGCGGGCGCATCAAGATCACCGAGCAGGGTGAGATCATCAGCCAGAAGTTCGGTCTGGCCTCGATCGCCGAGCGCAGCCTGGAGGTGATGCTCAGCGGCACGCTGATGGCGGCCTTCAGCGACTGGCGCAAGGAGCTCGACGCCCCGACGCTGGCTCACTTCGTCGAGGCCATGGAGAAGATGGCGGAGCTCTCGCAGAAGGCCTTCCGCCGCATCGTGCACGAGGATCCGCGCCTGTTCGACCTGTTCCTCACCGCCACCCCGGTGCGGGAGCTCACACACGTGCATTTCGGCTCACGGCCCGCCTACCGCGAACGCGGGGTGGGCACGATCCAGGGCATCCGCGCCATCCCCTGGAACTTCGGCTGGACGCAGATGCGCCTCCTGCTCTCGGCCTGGCTCGGCGTGGGCACCGCCCTCGACGAGCTCCTGCGCGCGCCCGGGGGCGTCGAGCTCCTGCGGCACATGGATCGCGCCTGGCCCTTCTTCACCGACCTGCTCGACAAGATCGAGATGGTCTGCGCCAAGGCCGACCTCGACATCGCCCGCGTCTACCTGGCCGAGATCGGCACCCCCTCGCCGCTGGTCGACGAGATCCTCACGGACTTCGAGCGCACCGTGAAGGGCCTACACGCCATCCGCCAGCGCGAGCTCCTGACCGGCCACCGCTTCCTCCAGGTGTCGTTGCAGCTGCGCAACCCCTACGTCGATCCGCTGAACCTCTTGCAGGTGAGCCTGCTCAAGAAGAAGCGTGCCCTGCCCCCGGAGCACGCCGATCTACGGTTGCTCGATCAGGCCCTGGGTACGACGCTGAACGGTATCGCACAGGGTATGCGGAACACGGGATAAGTCTCGTTCCCCCTCATGAGGCCTCGACGGGAACAAAACCCGTCAAGATTCGTCAGCTGCGGATAGGTGCCGTAGCGTTGAAGCACCGACGCGCAAACTCGGCATGAGTCCGAAACGCTTCGGCGAACCGCGGACACGCACGGGGGATGAGCTCCCTACAGGAGCTTGCTCAGACCAATACCCAACACGCAGTGTTGCAACGCATCCGCGGCCTCAGGGTCCTGAGGCGGCCGTTCGAGCGCTTGCTTCGGGCGGCGGTGCGCGACGCGCTGGCCTCTGCTCTGCCCCAAGGGTGCGGTCAGGTGCTGGAGATCGGCGCGGGGGACGGCCAGCTCGGAGAGCTCTTGCCCGCCACGCTCGCGGAGCGCGCGGTTTTCACGGAGCCCCTGGCCGAGGCCATCGAGGAGTTTCGCAACGCTCAGACCGGCAGAGAAGTGATCCAGGCCGGGGCGGAGGCGCTGCCTTTCGGCGACGCGAGCTTCGACGCCGTGGTCGGCCTCTGCGTGCTCGACGTGATCGATGACCTCGACGGCGCCGTGCGCGAGCTCGGCAGGGTGCTGCGGCCAGGTGGTTGCCTGGTTCACTGGCTCGACATGTCCACGGTGCTGAGCGGCGTGTTCAGGCTGCTGGAGGGCGCCGGCCTGGTGCCGCTGCCGAACGTGATCGACAGCAGGCCCGGGCAGCGCTGGCCCGAGGACCTCTTGCTGGTGCCCTCACCCGAGCTCCAGATGATCCACGAGGTGCTGAGCCGCAACCGCCATCCCTTCGCCAAGGCCCTGGAGCAGTACCTGACGGCCTTCCTGTCGCGGCCGTTTCCGATGGCGCGGGCCCTGCGCGAGTTCACCCTGCTGGCCGAGAGCCTGGACCAACGGACGGCACTGAAGCGGCTGTTCGGCGTGGCCTACGCCCTCGCCGATCGCCCGACCCAGCTCCGCTTCGAGGGTTTCAAGGCGCAGCCGGCCAGCTCGGCGCGTTTCTTCGAGAGCCGGCTCAAGGCCGTGCTCACGCCGGAGCGTGGCTTCGAGGTCGAGCGCTCCGACGTCAAGACGAGCTTCGAGCTCGTACCAGCCGCCGAGCTCCAGCCGCTGCGCTACCTCAGTCAGTGCGTGGGCAAGCGCCACGAGCACGAGGTCGTCCCGTCGGCGTTTCTGAACGCCAACGCCGCGGCCCCGCGCCGGCAGCAAACGCTGGTGGAGCTCGGCATCTACGAGATCGTCGCCCGCCGCTTGCCTTGACGCACTGCTGGAGGGGAAAATGGCCGCCATGACGTTGCATGGCTTCTCGCGGCGGCTGATCCTCCTTTTCGCGCTGGCAGCGGCGTGCGGTGACGACGACGAGGACATCGACGGCCCCGTGCTCCCGCCGTACGGCCTGGGAGCGTGCGAGGCCTTCGTCGACAAGGCGGTGAGCTGCGGCGTCGCGACCCACTCGGGCACCCCCGACTGCGAAGCGGATCGACTCTCCCTGTGCGGAGTGGAGTGCACGGCCAACGCTAGCTGCAGCGAGCTCGAGGCCCTGGCCTGCGGGGACGGGATCAGCGACACCC